>NZ_LBFB01000018.1:0-50749 GCF_013363285.1 Marinitoga sp. 1154
TTTGAGGGGTGCAGATACTGGATATGGGAACACGCGGAACCATGCCGAACCCGACCGTTAAGCATATCCAGGCCGATGGTAGTATGGGAAATCCATGCGAGAGTAGGTAGCGCCCCTCTTTTTATTTTACCCCCTGTTAAATAATCAGGGGGTTTTTTTATAATATATACTTGACAAAATATTAATAAAAGTGATATAATAGATATGAGGAGATATCTATGCCAACTGTAATCATATGGAAACTCCAAGCTTTATGGCTTAGTCCGAAACTATCTTTTTCCATATGATATTTTTAAAGCAGCCTTCAACGGCTGCTTTTTTGTTTAAAGAAAAATTATAAATTCACAGAAAGAAGTAAAAGATAACGTTTTATTTTGTCCAGCGATAAATTATTCTGAAAACAGGAATTTTTCAAAAATACCAAAATATATAGAAGATGTTTTTAATTTATTAAAATAAAGAGGAATAATGTTAGTTATATCGAGTTATATCGAGGAGTGAAATTATGATAAAATATTATAGCAATAATTACGGTGAAAGTTATTTGTTTATTGATATTAATAATAATATATTATTATTAAAAAATGACTGGGCAGACATTGGAAAACTTTTATTAGATGGATATACAATAAATGAATTACTTTCGCTATTTAATGATTTTATTGATGACAAAGAAAAATTTAATATAAGCTGCAAAACTTTAATAGAAAAATTTAAGTCTATAGAGGTGGGTAATTTTGATTGAACTTTCTGAAATTAATTTGAAAATTAAAAATAAAATTATTTTAGAAGACATAAATTTATCCTTTCCTGATAAAAAAACAATTGGCGTAGTAGGGAAAAATGGTTCTGGCAAAAGTACACTTTTAAAAATAATGGCTGGAATTATAAAACCCACGAATGGTAAGATTAGTGTCCTGAACTATGTTCCGTATAAAAGAAGCAAAGATTTTTTGAAAAAAATTTCTTTTGTTAATCCTCAAAAAGGGTTTCTTGATTATTCGTTACCTGCTATTGACTTTTATAAATTTTTATCCAAAGTTTACAAAATAAATAAGGAAGAATTTGAAAATAAAATTAATTATCTTGGAAAGATATTAGATATAGAAAAAAAGATTTATCAACCTGTTAGGTTATTATCTTTTGGTGAAAGAGTAAAGTGTGAAATTTTAGCTAAATTATTACATTCTCCAAAACTAATTTTTTTGGATGAACCATTTATAGGATTAGATATTGATACGAAAAAAAAATTAATTGAGTTTTTAAAAATTCAAAAAAAAGAAGATCGCACTATTTTTATTGTCACACATGAAATTAACATTCTATCTGAAATTGTTGATGAACTAATAATATTGGATAAAGGAAGAGTGTTAAGAAAAATTGATGAAAAAGAAATCGAAAAATTCAAGAAATTAAAAAAAATTATTTATGTATTTTCTGACGGTTCGACAAAAAGTGAAATCATACATGAATCAAAAATTCAGCATATTTCTCTAAAAAATATTAACTCAATTCAAATAAATGATATTACAATTGAAGATATATTGAAGGAGTTAATATAATGGAATATTTAGAATACAGCAAATTTTTATTAAAAAGATTAAAAATTTATAAAATAAATTGGTACTTGTATATTTTTCAAAATACTATTAATTTTTTCTTTTTATACCTTTTTTTACAATTAGGTATAGGAGAAAAAAATGAAATAATACATTATTATTTTGCACTTTCTTTTTTTCTATCTCATATCATTCCTGTAATAAAACCGGGTTTTTTTAATTTAGTAAGAAACGGAGAATTAGATAATTTGATACTATTACCTATAAATAAAATTTTGTATTTTTCTGTTGTAGAAATTGTATATCCTTTGTATAATATTTTTTTAACTTTACCAATCATTTTTGTTTTTTCATTTATCTTCAATATTCGTTTTACTAATTTAATTATTTTGATAATTATTTTTCCTTTTGCATTGTTGTTATCTTCTCTAATTTCAATATTATTTAGTTTAAGCGCTTTTTGGTTAAAAAAAGGAGATTCACTTTCGTTTTGGTCATATAGTTTATTTAAAATTATTTCTGGTGGATTAATTCCGCTTAAATATTTCCCTCAAAAAATCCGAGCAATTTTTGAATTTTTGCCGTTTAATTATATAATAAATTTTCCTGGAGAATCGTTTGCTAAGGGCACACTTGATATTCAGGAGTTTTTAAAATTAGTGTTCTGGATTTTTATAATATTTTTAATTTCTCAATTGTTTTATAAATTTGCAATGTCTAAATACGAAACTGCAGGTGGTTAATATGTTCATACAGAGTTTTTTAAATGGTATAAAAGTTAGAATATTGTTTTTAAAAGATACAATTTTAATGATTTTTTGGGGAATTTTTGAATTATTAATGACAATTATATTTTTTTCAGTAATAAAAATCAATTTCAAAATGGAAATTTCTGATGAAAAAATGTTTTTGCTAATCGGAACGGCGTTTATTGTAGAAACTATCTATTATGCATTTTTTGGTTCTTCTCTTCTTAATTTATCAAACCTTGTTGTGGAAGGAAAATTAGATAATTATATTTTACTACCTCGGAATATCAGCTGGATATTATCAATAATAAATATAGATTCCTTATATTTAATTACATTATTGCCGAATTTATATCTAATATTAGTTTCTTATAACTGGAATATTGAAGACTTTTTTAGATATATTATTAATGTTTTTATTATGGTGCTAATAAGGTATTCTTTTCAATTAATAATTTCTTCTTTTAATTTTATCTTTATTAATGTAAAGTTGCTTGAAGATACTATTAATAACCTTTTTTCTTATTCATATTTGCCTCGAAATATTTATACATCTTTTTGGAAATATATTTTTATCATAATTCCTGTAAGCCTTTTTGCAAATATTCCTGTAGAAAGTCTTTTAGAAAAGAAATATATAATAGAATATCTTATATTTGGTATTTTGTTACTTTTTATATCAAATATATTTTTAAAAAAAACATTAGAAAAATATATAAGTGCTGGTGGATAAAAAAACAGGTCTCAAAGAGAGACCTGTTTTTATTATTTCATTATAAAATTGAACTCAATTATATTTTTTCCATCAGGTGTTTTTGAAGCAATAGCGCTTCCTAATCCTCCAAATTCACCATCAAGACCTTCAACACCAAAAAAATCTTTTAAAAATGAAATTAAAGGTTTTAAATCAAGAAAAAATGCTCCAATATTAGCCTCAGGTATTTTGGACTTTAATTCTTTATACAATATATTATTGGATAATTTTTGAGAAGAATTTTCATATTTTTTTAATTCAATTTTGTTTAAATTTGATATGTATAAAAAGTCATCCTTTTTCCATATATACATAATCATGCTTTTTTCATTTACAGTTTTACTTATCTTTATATAATCTTTATCTAATTTTTCTTTTGTAATATCTTCAGGTATTATTTTTTCAATTTCATCAAAAGAACTATTGGTTTTAACCTTAATTTTCATAGCAAAATTTGATTCAATATCTCCTGTTTCATCATTCATTGATAAATTTATAGTTCCTGTTTGCTCAGCCCAATCTGATTTCGATAAAATCGAGTTGATTAAGTCTTCTGGAAGATTTATGCCAAATTTATTTAAATTCAAAGATGATCCATCAGGTATGTATGTTGTTTTTGAATAATATAAACCAAAAAATTCTGAGCTGTCAATGTTAACATTTTTTGGTGTGATTTGTGAATCAGTTAATAGGTTAAATTTACTATATAGGTAATTATCTTTTATATATGAAAAACCATATCCATTAAGTGTAGAAGTATTAATTTCTTCATAAATACCTGTTTCATTATATCTTTTTTTTGGTATAAAGTTTAATTTTGAGTTTTCGTAAGCATTTTTATTTGTGGTTATTATTAAATAATCCTGTAATTCACTTTGTTTTACAATATAATAAAAATTTATACCAGTATCTTCGGGCATTAAAGCATTTATGACTTTGCTGAAAACTTCTATATATTTTTTTCCATCGTCTAAAGGTCCCAATACAATTCCAAATTCATAATTATTGTTCTGTGGTTCAATAACAAATATTCCAACGTTTTTTTCAAATCCCGAATAGACTTCATCACTATTTAAATCAAGGGATTGGATATATGCATCTATCATTCCCGTTATCAGCGTTTCAGCATAAGTTGGATCATCCAGTATCTTTCCAAATATAGGAACGGTTTTTAAATCGTCGTATACGGTTTTTGCATTATTTAATACGATAACTGCTTTTGAATCTTGAGGAATAACTTCGTAAATGTTGGAAAAAACGGTTAATGATAATATCATAATTAAAAATAATAAAATTTTCTTCATAATCCACCTCCATAGATTTCTTATTCATGTTTAATTATACCATATAAAATAAAAGCTCCAAAATAGGAGCTTAAGGTTTTTGATAAGCTTTTAAAATTTCATTTATTAGAGGTTTCATATTATTTTTTGCTATAGAAATAGAATATTGGTCTATCAGCATTTCTTTGAACCATTTTTCAGTATTCGATTTTGGAAGCAAATCACTTTTAAATATTTCAGAATTATACATATCTTTAAATACTTTTGAGAAAACAGATCCAACCAGTTCTGCAGCAACATCTTCTTTTTTTATGTTGTTATAATTAGTTGGTCTTGAAAAGGTTACAGATGAAACCATTACATCACCACCAATTCAGCATATAGATAGCCAGCAGCCGAAAGATTTTGTATAATTGCGATAATATCTTGTGGAGTCGCTCCAGCAGCTTTTAAAGCGTTGACAAGATTATATATAGTGGCATCATTATCCCCTACTTTGCCATTATCAACAGAAATAACGAAATTTCCATAATTTATGGTAAAATCAGCAACTTTAACCTTTCCACCGAAAACTATAGTTCCGGTTTTTTCATTTATTACAATCTTGGCTTTTGAATCAGGATCAATTTCAACCTCTTCAATTAAAGCGAGGAATGAAATTAAATCATCAGAAAAAACATCCGGGATTTTAACTTTAACAGAAGAAGGATCAACAGCTTTTGCTAATTTTTGTCCAAATTGTGCATTGATAGATAATGCAGTTCTTGCCGCTGTAGTAATATCAGGATTTCTAAGCAGAACGGTAACGGTATTGTCTGAAACTATAGAAGCTGGTATTTCATTTTCTACAATAGCGCCATGAGGAATAAAACCAACTACTTTATTTCTTTTTTGTAAATTTGCTGTTGTACTAACTTCTACTCCGCCGGTTAAAACACTTCCCTGAGCTACAGCATATACCTGTCCGTCAGCACCATACAATGGAGTTTGAATCAAATAACCACCTTCCAGACTTTTTGAATCGCCAGCAGCTGTTACTACAATATCTAATTTCATACCTTCTTTATAGAAAGCAGGTATATCAGCGAAAACGAATACAACAGCAGAATTCTTTGTAGTAAAAGCATTTTGCAGATTTATATTTAAATTTTTCATCATGTTTGTAAGCAATTCTGAAGTAACTTTTCCTGAATCGCCAGTGCCGTTTAATCCGGTAACAACACCTATTCCAAATAACTGATTATCTCTGGCTCCTCTGAAATATGCGATATCTTTAAGTCTTATTGCAGAAAATGCAGATAGGGAAAATATAATTAGTAATAATATTAGTACCGTTTTTTTCATATTTCCACTCCTTTATTATATTTAGATATATAAATATTAGAAAAACAGATTTGATATTCCTGAAAGTAACCAGGCAAGCCATGTTTTGTTATTTGGATCTTTTTGCAAATCAGTATCTCCCTGATACCATATTTTTGCTTCGGATAAATTTTTCGAATCAATTATTCCATCTTTTATGGAAGATGTATTGGCATAACCTTCTATTATCATTATTTTTTTCTGTGAATCAACCTTAAATTCCTTTTTTCCTCGTATTTTTATAATATTATTATCAAGAACCTCAATAACCTTTGCTGATATGTATAAATTTACAGTGGCTTTGCTTTGAGACGAGGATTTTTTATTTGAAACTTTAATATTTTCTGGTTTATTTGCACCTAAAGGAAAAAATTTCATCAGATCTATATTTCCAATTGTATTAAAAATGGCACCAACTGTCCCCATTACACCTGAAAAAGGATCTGGATTATTATCAGATAGACTCAAAGATGGACTTTCAGAAACAGCCACGGTTATAATATCACCAGTTTCATAACTTTTTTCTGGTTTTGAAATTAAATTGCTGATTTTAGACTTTTTCCACAATGAATCACTAAAATTAATTGTAAAAATCAGCATTATAACTATCAAAAACGAAATCCTTTTCATTTTTTAGAGCCTCCTATATTGATTATTATTTTTGGTCCATAATATAATTTTCCATTTATTAATACATTTGTTTTTTCATTTCTTGCCATTACAATGTCGCCGATTATAGCGTCGTTTAAAACTTTTACCCATGATAGAATTTTCACACCGTCAAAATATACTTCTATTGGTATAACCTGTCCTGCTTTAACATCTGGAATTTTTTTTACCGCATTTTCATAGATTATTTCACCTTTTCTTAAATTCCTATTTGCCATAAATTTTGTTAAGTTGTTTTCATTGGTTTTTAATGGTGACATGGATAATGAATATATATCCATGATTTTTTTTTTCAATAAATTTAAGTTTAGTGGAGTTTTATAGGGAATATTTTCTTTAGCTACATATACATAATCATAATTTGAAACATTAGCTTTAAATGATATGTATTTTTTTAGATTTAAATTATCCAGTATTAAAAAGTTACCATATATGTTATTTAATGAACGACGATATGTTGTATCCAGAACAGTAGATATTTTTGTATCTTTCATATATTTGCTAATTTCAAAATTATTTATTGTAGCTTTAGGAGTATTGGTTAAAAATAATTCTTCGAAATATGTTTTTAAATATAATTCAGTATTTGATGAGTTGAAATTTTTAACTTCGGGAGAATATTTTATTGTAATTATTGATGATTCAAATGTAATATTTGTAAAGTTTGTTGTGGACAATAATAAATTTTTAAGTTTTGATGCTTCATAAGTGATGGAGTTGCCTGAGAAAAAGGCCAATGTTCTATCAAATTTTAAATCCGGGAAAATGTCTTTTAAAGAAAAAACCCTATCATATGATGTAATTGTTGCCGGAATTGTGACATTTGAAAATATGTATATATTAACAGTTATAAATATTAAAAACAATATTTTTTTCATTTAATCACCACACATATCAGTCTATTTTATTTTTCAATATTAGAAGATAAAAATCCTTATATGGTATAATAATTTAGATAATCAATTAATGGAGGTTATTATATGCCGATAGATGGTTTGTTGTTAAATAAATTAATAAGAGAAGCACAAATTTTTGAAGGAGAAAAGATTAGAAATATATATCAGCCAGTTAATGATGAAGTATTACTACAACTTCAAAGTGGATTTTTGTTATTTGTATTAAAAAATCCATCATACTTAATTAAATTGGAATCAAAACCAAATATGCCAGATACTCCGCAAAATTTTTCTATGTTTTTAAGAAAGAGAATAAAAAATGCAAAAATTATAAAAATAGAGCAATTGGGACTCGATAGAATTGGTTATATTGAATTATCTGTTATTGATGAAACATTTGAATTGAGAAACTATAAGCTGTATTTTGAACTTATGGGTAGAAATTCAAATATACTGCTTATTGATGAGGAAAATAAGATTATGGATGCATTAAAGAAAGGAGTATCTCCAAAAAGAAGTATTATGCCAGGGGCAAAATATATTCCTTTTTATAAAAGAGAATATATTAATATATTGGAAAATGAAAAACTTTATGATTTAAATCAACCATTTATGGGGTTTTCAAAAATAAGTAAAAATTTATTTTATGAGTATATTGAAAAATATGATTATATTTCATTTGTTTCAGAATTTCTTGATAATTTAAATGTTTACACTTTTGAATACAACGGTAAAAAAGAAATACTAGCATTTAAACCGGTAAATTTCAAATATGATGAATTCCAAAATCCATCAGAAGGATTATTGAATTTTTTTGAATTACAAAGTATGAATTCTCGTTTTTTAGAATTAAAAAAGCGTCTTGAAAAAACAGTTATAAAAGAGATAGAAAAATATGAAAGATTATATAAAAAATTAAAAAACGAGGAGAAAGAGATAAGAGAAATTCCAGATTTAGAAAAAAAGGGGAGACTTCTTCAAGCATATCTTTATCAATTTAAAGAAAAGACGGATTTTGTAGTGGTTGAAGATTGGGAAACTGGTGAAAAAATAAAGATAAACTTAAATCCTTTAAAAACACCGAATGAAAATTTACAGGTGATTTTTAAAAAGGTCCATAAATTAAAGTCAAAGGAAATACATCTTAAAGAAAGGATAAAGATAACAAAAAAGATGATAGATTATTTATATCAATTATGGCAGAGCATTAACTTTGTAGAAGATATAGAGACTTTGATGGAAATAAAAGAAGAAATGATTCAGGAAAAAATTTTACAGGATAAAACTAAAAATAAAAGAAGGAAAAGATCGAATTCAAAACCATATGAATTTGAATTTAATGGATTTAAAATTTTTGTTGGAAAAAATAATATTCAAAATGATAAAATAACGAGAGAAGCGGATAGGGAAGATATATGGATGCATGCTCAGGGGATTCCCGGAGCTCATGTGATAATAAAAACAAATAAAAAGGAAGTGCCTATGGAAGTTTTATTATTTGGGGCAAAATTGGCTGCGAAATATTCTAAAGGCAGGTATTCATCAAAGGTATCTATTGATTATACTATGAAAAAATATGTCTGGAAACCTAAAGGTTCAAAACCAGGAATAGTATTATACAATAATTTTAAGACATTATATGTAGAACCAATATAAAACATAAGGGCTGAACAGCCCTTATGTTTCTGTTCTTATAAATAAATCTTATAATTCATACACCATATTATATTTATTTTCAATATAATTTATAAAATATTCCGGATTAAGTGATTCACCAGTTACTATTTTAACTAATTCGACAGGTTCATATATTTTTCCTTTTGAATGTATATTTTCTCTTAACCATATTAATGCAGGATGTAAATTGCCATGTGATATTTTGGTATTGAGGTCTGGAATATCTTTTTTCATTTTATAATAAAATTGTGCAGAATACAGATTTCCCAGCATATAAGATGGGAAATATCCAAATGATCCATGAGCCCAATGAACATCCTGTAATACGCCTTCACTATCGTTTTCTGGAATAATACCAAGATATTCTTTCATTTTTTTGTTCCAGATTTCAGGTAAATCTTTAACTTCTATATTATCATTAATCAAAGCCTCTTCAATTTCAAATCTCAGCATTATATGCAGATTATAAGTTACTTCATCTGCTTCTGTTCTAATAAAAGACCTTTCTACTAAGTTTACTGCTTTAAATATATCTTCAGGAGTATATTCCTTAAATTCCGGAAAGATTTCTATTAAATCATTATAAAAATATTTCCAGAATTCAAGGCTTCTTCCTATAATGTTTTCCCAGAATCTGGATTGGCTTTCATGAATAGCCATTGAAGCACCATCGCCAATTGGAAGACCATAAAATTCTTCAGGTATTCCCTGTTCGTATAATGCGTGCCCACCTTCATGTATAGTGCTATATAATGAATCATTTAAATCATTTTCATTGTATCGAGTTGTAATTCTTACATCGTTAAAACCTATAGTTGTTGTAAACGGATGCATTGAAATATCCATTCTTCCAGCGTCAAAATCATATTTCATAAGTTTTAAAGCTTTTAATGACAATTCTTTTTGTTTTTCTACAGGGAAATATCCTTTCATAATAGATATAGGTTTTTTTCCATTATCCAATTTTTTTAAGTAATCAACCAAAAATTTTTTTAATGGATTAATAATTTTTTTTAATTCGGCTGTTGTTAATCCTGGTTCATATAAATCAAGTAAGGCATCATATCTATTTTCTTTATAGCTTAAATAATCAGCCATTTTTTTGGTTAATTCTACAACTTTTTCAAGATGAGGTTTGAATATGTTAAAATCATTTTTGTTTTTAGCTTCTTCCCATGAAGATTGCGCTTTAGCTGTTTCTATATTAAACTCTTTAAATAGTTCAGGCGGTATTTTTTTAAATTTTTCGTATTCTTTTTTTCCAACTTTTATAATAGCTTTTTCAATTTCATTCAAATTTTCTTTTTCAGCTTCTTTAATTAATTCTCCAATTTCATCAGAAACAGATAATTCAAAAGCTTTTGTTGAAATTTCACCTATTACGTCGGCTCTTTTATCTGCAGCTTTTTTGGGCATATGAGTTTCAAAATCCCACTGTAATAATGCCGCTGCAGTGTTATATTTTGATATAAGTAGATACCTGTCTTTTAATTTTTCAATTGACATAGCAATTCCTCCTTATTTTAGAATTTTAAAAGTTAAGCTGATTGCCTTATAATAAGTTTTGGATCAATAAATTTTCTAACCTTAAAACTTTTTTCCATCAATTCTATTAATTTTTTAATTCCTATTTTTGCCAATTTATCTATAGGCTGTTCTATTGTTGTTAATCTCGGTTTAAAATATGTGCCAATTTGGATATTATCAAATCCAATAACTGCAAGATCTTTCGGTACATTAATATGCAACTCATTGAGTGCCTCTATGACACCCAAAGCCATTAAATCAGTTTGTGCAAAAATTGCATCTACCTTTTTTAATAGTGGTTTATTTTTTTTGATAGTTTTTTTTGCAGCTTCAAAGGTTACATCAATATCCAGAATATATTCATTTTTTATATTAAAATCTTTTAAAGCTTTTTTATAACCATTAGTTCTTTCGATAAATTCGTGATTTATACTTAATCCGGATAAGGTTAAAATATTTTTATATCCCTTTTCTATTAAATACTTTGTTGCGATATAACCACCTTTTTGTTGATCTGTTCTAACAAAGTTAATATCTTTGTTAATGTAATTTTCTGAAAGATAATGTAAAAAGATATAAGGTATATTTTTTTCAAGTATAAATTCAACATCTTCTTTAGATATATCAGGATTCATAAGCAATAATCCATCAACACTCCTACTTTGAATCATTTTCTTTATATAATTTTTTTCAATTTCATATTCAATTCTAACATGATATCCTTTTAGTTGGGCCTCTTTGATTAACTTTCCTAAAAAATTAGCAAAAAATATTTCGCCTCTCATGTCATCAAAAAATTGAGGTATAATTACTCCTATTGTATTTGTCTTTTTTTTATTTAAGCTTCGAGCGGCTTCATTAAATTCAAAACCTAATTCTTCGGCTATTTTCTTAATCTTTTCTTTTGTTTTTTTTGATATATTAGGATAATCGTTTAAACTTCTTGAGACTGTTGATGGATTAACACCAGCAATTTTCGCAATATCTTTTATTGTTACCATATTTCTCACCTCTCTATGTTATAATAATACTACAACTTTTAATTTATGTCAATTTGAGTTATAATAGTATTAAAAAGGGTGAACACCCTAGTATTAAAGAAAAACATGGAGGTGTTAAAGTTGAAAAGGCTTTTTGGTACCGATGGTATTAGAGGACTTGTGAATGAAGAATTAACTGTTGATTTGGTATATAAAATAGGTAATGCTTTAGGAAGAATGTATGCAGGAAAATATGAAAAGCTGTTAATAGCAAGAGATACAAGGAATTCTGGCGAAATGATTGAAGCAGCATTATCTGCTGGGGCATTATCTGCAGGACTTGATGTTGAATTTTGTGGAATAATAACAACACCAGCGTTAGCCTATTTAACTAAAAGCGAAAAAACTCTTGGAGTTATGATATCGGCTTCACATAATCCGGCTAATTATAATGGAATAAAAGTTTTAGCAGAAGGATTTAAAATTTCAGATGATGATGAAATAGATATAGAAAATTTAATTTTAGAAAAACAACCTGAATATGTTCCATATGGGGAAATTGGCAAAATGAATTCTTCTCATTTAAAGGATAAATATATAGGATATATACTATCCTCTTACGATATGGATAATGTTCCGTATAAAATAGCAATAGATGTAGGAAATGGCGCTACAGGAGCATTAATTGATAAAATTTTCGGGGCTTTTGATTTAAATTATGATGTGTATTTTAATAGCCCTGATGGGTTAAACATAAATGAAAAATGCGGGTCTACACATCCAGAAGTTTTATCGAATATAATTAAAAATGATGGTTATGATTTAGGGATACTTTTTGATGGAGATGGAGATAGATGCTTGTTTATAGATAAAAACGGAAATTTGATTGATGGGGATAAATTAATGGCTATTAATGCATTGAAATTAAAAGAACAAAATAGATTAAATAATAATCTTGTTATTGTAACTATTATGAGTAATCTCGGGCTGGAAAAATTTTTGGAAAAGCATAATATTAATCTTGTTAGAACTGCAGTGGGAGATAAATATGTATTAGAGAAAATGCTGGAATCAGATGCGAAATTGGGTGGAGAACAATCAGGGCATATTATATTTCTTGATAAAGCAACAACTGGAGACGGTATTATAACAGCCTTGGAAACGTTGGAAACATTAACCTTTTTTGGTAAAAATATAAATGAATTGATAAATGAAATTCCGCAGTATCCTCAGTTATTAAAAAATATTTCTGTGAAAGATAAAAAGTCTGTTATGGAAAGTAAAAAATTAAAGGAGAAAATTAAAGAATATACATCTCTTCCTGATTTTAGATTAGTCGTAAGACCATCAGGAACAGAACATAAAGTTAGAATAATGGCAGAAGGTAAAGATGAAGGTCTGGTATATTCGATTGTAAATGAATTGTATGAAATTATAGAAGAAATAGATAAATATTAAAAACAAGCAGGCAATATCCTGCTTGTTTTTTTATAAAGCATTAAATAATACAGGTAAATATGAGCTTTATTTATTTAATACTTTTAGTATGGACTCAATAACTTTCTCCTTATCAAAAGGTTTTACTATATAATATGAAGCACCTTTTTCAATAGCTTCAAGAACTCGCATTTTATGTCCTAAAGCTGTAACCATTATAATTTTAGCATTGGGATCATATTTTATTATTTCAGATAAAGCTTTGATTCCATCCATTACAGGCATTGAAATATCCATAGTTACAATATCTGGTTTATGTTTTTTATATACAAAAATAGCTTCTTTCCCATCAGAAGCTTCAATAATATTAAAATTCAATGGTTTTAATATTAATTTAAGCTGATTTCTAATAAATGGAGCATCGTCAACTATCAAAATTTTAACCATTATATCACTTCCGGAATTATAATATGGAATGAAGTACCTTTATTGCATTCGGTTTTAACATAAATTTTCCCTCCGAGTTTTTCTACCTCTTTTTTTACAATCGATAAACCCATACCTCTGCCAGAAATCTCTGTTGTTTTTTCTGAAGTAGTTAAAAATTCCATAAAAATAAGATTCAATAGATCTTCTTTATTGTTATATTTAATATTTTTGGATTTTGCAATAACTTTTAATTTATCTAAATCTATACCTGCTCCGTCATCTTTTATAATTATATTTATATTATTATTTTCTTTATATAAATGTATTTCAATATTGCCAAAATCATCTTTTCCTTCTTCAATACGCATTTCAGGAGTTTCGATTCCATGAGATATGATATTTCTAAAAATATTAATCAAGGATTTTATCAAAGAAAAATATTTTTCTGGATCAACCAGTATTATATCCCTTTCAATTAATTTTGGTTCATTAATAGTTTTTCCTTCTTTTTTAGCCAGTTCTTTTGTGTATAGGAGATACGGTTTGATCAATTGAGATAAATTTTTATATCTCAATTCTTCGATTTCTTTTATAATGTGATGATTTTTATCAAAATGTTGTTTTAACTCTTTTTCAATTTCAAGTATTTTTATTTTAGGTATTTTTAAAATATCTTCATCAATTTTATGTCCTAATTCTTTTTGAATATTTGAAATTTCTGTATTTAATAGTTTTTCCAGCTTTTTAATAGCATCTTTTTTCAAAGTATTATTTAAAATTTTACTTTCAATTTCATGAAGTTGATGGGCGATATTTTTTAAGTAAAATTGAGAGAAAATACCTTTATAATTGTGAATTTCACCAAAAAAAGTTTTATAGTGTTTTATATCCATGTTTAATAGTGATTTGATTAATTTTTTAATTCCAGTTATATTTAATACGAAAGTATCATAATTTTTAATTATTTCTACTATTTTAGCCAGATTTTCTTTTTCCTCATTGATTTTTAATTGTAAATTCTTTTCAGTTGTGATATCTTTGAGCTTTACCATGATTATTTCTTCATGATCTATGAATTTGAAGAAAACTTCATAATATCCATTATTTATTTTTAATTCTGAAGGTAAAAAAGATAGATAAACCTCTTTCTTAAATTTATCTTTTTCATTAAAAACATCGTCAAATACTCTTTTTACAAAATCTTTATCTTTTGTGTCAAATAATAAATCTATAGCATTTATACCTTCAATATTTCTTGCAAAAATTCTGATACACTCTTTGCTATATTCATTTTTTACAATGAAGTTTTTGTCAAAACTGAAAAAACCTTCTCCTGAATTATCAAGTAAAATTTTTATATCTTTTGTTCTTTTTGATATGATCTCTTCGAGATCTTTGTTCCAACTTTCTAATATTTTATTTTTTACAGACAATTCTAAATTTAACTCTTTTATGTTTTTTAAAATGAGTAAAATCATTGAATTTATCAAGAAAAATATTGACCATTGAATAAGAGGCCTTTGCCACTTAATTATTCTTAGATCACCCATTATTTCGTATATAGCAAAAAAAGAAACCAATATTATAGCTCCAGAAAAAATGTAAGCTTTAAAATCTTTAAGTTTATAACCGATATATATATTGTATATCATTATAATAATATCCAATAACATTGCAAAATATAATATAGTTGAAAAATCAACATAATAATTATACTCAAAGCCGTTTGCAATTTGTATTATGCTGATAGTAGAAAAATAAATTATATGAAAATATAATAAAATTTTTATAATTTTTTTTGTAGAATAGTCAAATATATTATAAAAAAAACCCATTAAACCTATTGGAGAAAGATATTTTCCAACATCCATCATGTATGCCCAGAATATGTAATTTGAAAAAAAGTATTTGAATGTCTGAGTTTGACCAGAAATAAATATTCCTATACCCGCAGAAAAAATTCCTAGATAAATTAGGGCTTTTCTTATTTCTGAAGATCTTTGAAAAATAAGAAAATATAGATATAAAATAAATGAAATTATCAAAATAAAAAAACTAAAAACAACCAATAGAATTTTATCTAATTCCACAAAAATCTGATGTCTTAATAATTCTATTTCATTTCCAAGTAAAAATTCTCCAAAAAACCCAACATCTCTTCTTTTTGAAGACACTTTTATGATTAAATATTTATTCTGAAAATCTTCTGGTATTTTAAAAATACTTTTTGGGCTAAAAAAACTTTTTGCAAATGTGTTATATATAAGTGTATCTCCCACTTTCATACTGGAATTATCAAATATACCTGTTAAATATACTGCAGGTGTATCCAGTTTTATATCTGGTAGTTTATATCTTAAATAGAGCATTTTATTTTTATTTTCTATTGGAACACCTGGAGTTTTATATTCATGCCACGCGCTTTCATCTTCCCATTTATATTCCCAACCATTATACAGCTTAATATAAGAAAAAGTAATAGTAATTGCAAAAATAAAAAAAATAGAAAACAATAATTTTTTCATTGTATCACCTCGAAAAAATTATATCATATTTTTAGGAATATTATAAGAGCTATTAAATGGTATTTTTTATAAGCATAATATAACTTTTTAAACGATATTATGGTATAATTAAATTGAATACAACAATTAAATTATTATTAACCATTGAACCAGGAAGAATTTATAAAAGTCAAAATATTATCTTTTCATAAAAAATAGGGGGTGTGTGTATGAAAAGTTTTAAACGGATTTTTTTGTTTTTGATGATTTTAATGTTATTTATCATTTCATTTTCAGCTGTAAAAAGCGTGAGTATACGAACAAAAAATATAGATACATGGGAATTTAATGTGTCTCAAGATTATGCCATAATTACACCAGGAGTAATATTAAATGGTAATTTATTTAGTGCTACAGTAAAGAATGATACAAATCCTGCTACTATTTATGCGGACATTAGATTGGATGTATTAAGTGGTGATTGGGCAGGAGATTATTTAATTGTTAGATTTGGTCCAATAGAGCTATCGCCAAATGAAATATTTGTTTTAAAAAATACTGAAATATTGGATTATCTGGATAAAGTTGCTTTGAAAGAAAATAATATGACACATGTTTCAAATTTACAGGATACATCAGATTTTTTGAATTTAGAATTGGCAGAAGGAAAGTATTCACTGAATATAAAGATTATAGAAGTGGTTAATGACGAAGAAGTTGATAGAGGAGATAAAACAGCAGATATTGCAATAATAAAACCAGATCCGATAGAATTTATAGTCCTTCCTGAAGGTGATACATTATTGCCGATAATAAAATGGTCATTGAGCAGGGTTCCATGGTATTCGACAACAAAAAGTGTGTTGGAAATTGAGGAAAATGGGAAATTAATTTATAGTCATGCATTTAACCATAACAAACCAGATTCAAATAATCTGGATCTGGATATAAAAGGCTATCCAACAGGAGATAATATTGAAGATGGTATTTTTACTTATAATATAACCGGAGCAGATGATGATCCTGTCTTCAAAAGAGGTAAAACCTATACACTTAGAGTTATTATGAAAGATTCTGGAAACAATGAAATAGCAAAAACACTTGATGAAAAGGTTACATTTGATATAACATATCCGGAATTAATATATCCAGCTGGAGAAATTGATAATGTTAATCCGACATTTGAATGGTCATTTGAATATGACAATGAAGTTTCCTATTACCTTTTACAAATAGAAAATATAGGCAATTTTAAGGTTTATGGTTCTCAATCTTATGAATTAGAAAAATCGTTGGAGTGGGGAAAAACGTATAAATGGAAAGTTATTCCATACTATGAAAATAACACCCCGTTTATAAATCCCGATGAAATAGAATGGGTAGAATTTAATACCCCTATGAATAATCCACCAGAAATTCAAATAATAAATCCTTCTGATGGGGAATTTCTTGTATATGGTAAAACATATACTTTTGAAGGAGAAGCGATTGATAATGATCCACAAGATGGTATTTCAGAAACATGGTGGGAAATTGAGGGTAAAAGATTTGAAGGAAATGCAATAGATTATACTCCAAAAAGAAGATATATGGATAGTCCTTTGAATATTAAATTTTATGCAAAGGATAATTATAATAATATTTCTCAATCTGAAATAAATGTTTTTGTAAAACAGCCAAAATTAAAAATAATAAAACCTCAAAATGGGATGGTATTTTCAGCTGGTGAAGAGGTTGAATTTGAAGCATTTGTACAGGATTTAGAAGAAGATTTAGTATGGTATGATAATGGAAATGAAATTGGAAGCGGTGAATCAATTACTTATACTTTTGATGAATCAGGGGAGCATGAAATAGAGGTTAAATCTGGAGAACTTTCAGATTCTGTTATTATTCAAATTGAACTTGTACCATTATTGCAAAGTGAAGAAACTGAATTTGAGGTGTATGTAAATGATCCTGTTACTTTAAATGTTGATTATGCAAATTTGGATCCTGGTGAGATCAATTGGATACTAAACAATAGGGTTATAGGCAACGGTTCTGATCTGGAATATACATTTAAAGAGCCTGGCAATTACATAGTTATTGCCAGATACAAAGAATTATCAGTTACGTTTAATATATATGTAAAAGCTATTCCAGAAATTCGAATAGTTTCCCCACTTAAAAATGCCAGGTTAATGGCTGGCGAAGAGGTATTATTAAGAGCAGAGGGGGAAAATGTAGAAGAAGAAATTATATGGTATTTAGATGAAGAAGAAATAGGAAAAGGTAAGGAAATAAATTATACATTTTCTATAGAAGATGAAGGGGTACATTCCCTATCAATAGAATCTGGTGTGGCTTCTTATGAAATTTCTATAGAAATATATGTAGATAGATATGTTAAAATTGTCGTTCCAGAGGAACGATTGATAGTACTGGATATAAATCAGACATTTACATTTAAAGCGGAAAAGAAAAATATAAATGAAGAGATTCAATGGTTTATAAATAATGAATTTGTTAATAGTGGAGATACTTTTGAATATACCTTTGAAGATAGTGGAGAATATAATGTAAAAGCAAAATCAGGAGATTTTTCTGATGAGATTGTAGTAAAGGTGGTAGGTGAAAAATATCTGATAATAAAAACCCCTATCGATGGAGCAAAATTTGAAATTGGTCAAAAAATAGAATTTGTAGCTGATTCTAAAAATCTAAAAGAAGAACTTCGATGGTTTGTAAATAATAACGAAATCGGAACAGGAGAAAGAATATCATATTCATTTGATGAATCTGGTACTTATGAAATAAAGGTCGTTAGTGGCGAATTGGAAAGCTCAATTGCAATAGAGATATTACCGCAGGAAGTTTTAAATATAGTCTCACCTCTAAACAATGAAGAATTTTATATTGGTGAAGAAATTACATTTGAAGTTGATGTGGAGAATTTACGTGGTGATGTTCAGTGGTTTGCAAATGACACATTAATAGGAAGTGGTGAAGTCTTAAATTATACATTTAATAGACCGGGAGAATATGAAATAAAAGCCAAAAGTCCTACAAAAGAAAGGACTATAAGAATAAAAATATTGGAATCGCAGACATTAAAAATTATATTACCAGAAGATGGGGATATATTTAAGTTTGGAGATACAATTAATTTGAAAGCTGAAACAAAATATGAAACAACAATAGAATGGTATATAAATGATGAATATATAGGTGAAGGAAAGGATCTTGGATTTATACCAGAAGAATCAGGAACTTATGAAATTAAGTCAGTTGCAGATGATATAGAAAAAGTGGTTCAAATATATGTATATAAACCTGTGTCCAATTTATCAATAGAAGGCATTAATAATAATTCTATTTTCTTTAAAGACGAAACAATTGACGTAAATGCAGTATATGAATTTGATGAAGAAATTGGTATAAAAGAACAAAAGTGGCTTCTTGACGGAGAACTAATCTCTAAATCAAAAGAGATAACATTATCAAATATGAGTGTAGGAAAACATGTATTAATATTTAAAGTTATGGATAATATGAATAATTCTATTGAAAATGTTGTAGAATTTACGGTTTTGGATAGAATTGAATTTAAAATTGTTTCGCCTGAAGAAGGAAGTCATTTTAATCTGAATGATTCAATAAGATTGAAAATCGAGCTATTAAACGGAAAATGGGATCAAATAAAAGAAATAAACTGGTATTTTAATGGTAACAAAATAGTTAGTGGGCGCGATGCGCTTGTCTCAAATGTTGGTGAGGGAGATATTGTAGTTAAGGTTGAATTAATAGATATTCTCGATGAAGTTTACACAAAAGAAATAAATATAAATATTTCAGATAAACCAATACTTGACATACTGGAACCTATAAATAATTCGACATTTAAATATGGAGAAGAGATAAAAGTTGTGGGAAATGTATATCAAACAACATTAGAAGGTAAAACTAATTTAAATACAGATGATATACTATGGTATTTAGATGGAACAGAAGTTGGAAATGGAGGAGTTATATTCCTTGATGGACTGGAAACAGGCGTTCATACAATACAAGCAGAATATGGTGATTTGGTATCAGAAATTAAGATTGAAGTTCTCGAGCCGTTAAAGGCTAAAATTCTTGAATCACAGGAGTTTATATTTAATCCTGGAGAAGATTTATTAATAAAAGGAGAAGGAGATGGTGAATTAACCTGGTATTTAAACGGGAATGAAATTGGAAAAGGTTCAGTTTTAACTTTAAATACACAAAACATATCTACACAGGCAGAATTAACTTTAAAAGCGGTGTTTGGTGAATTTAAAAGTGAAGATTCAATTACGTTATTACCTAACTCAAAACCGATAATAGTATGGGATTCTCCAGAAAATGAAGAAAAGTTTGTAACAACAGCAAATATTTCAATAAATGTAAAAGCAGAAGATAAAGAAGACGGTCTATTACCATACGAATTGTTTGTCGATGGTGTAAATATTGGAGAAAATGTTGATTCATTATTTGCAGGCACTTTAAAACCGGGTACTCATAATTTGAAAGTACTGGTAAAGGATAAACTCAACACAGAAGCCGTCGAATCAAGAAATATAATTATTAATCAAAAACCAAATCCAACAATCATATCTCCTCAAAATAATCAGGAAATAACTGCAGGTATGTCTCTTATACTTGAAGCTATTGTTCAGGATGATGATTCCATTAATGAAGAAAAAATAATCTGGATGATTGATGGTGAAGAAGTTGGAAGAGGTTTGAAAGTTGAATATACAGGTATTTTAACTACAGGAGAACATTTTGTTGATTTATATGTTGAAGATTCAATGGGAGAAAGCGTTCAACTTTCATCAAATATACAGATAGTTGAAAAACCTAATATAAGAATAATTCAACCAATTAATGATTCAATAGTAAATGTTGGAGATAAACTCATATTACAGGCTGAAGCATTTAAAGGACCAAATTTACCTTATGAAGATGAAAAAGTATCATGGAAGTTAGATGGAAGTATTTTAGGGAATGGAAAAAGAATTGAGTTAAATACAAATATTTTATCCTCTGGTGAGCATGCAATTACTGCTGAGGTCGAAAACGTATCGGATACAGTCAGGATAAAGTTAAACACACCACCAGCTATAGATATAGTAAAGCCTATGGATGGAAGTGTGTTGAGTACAAAGGACTTAATAATTTTTGAATCTATAATAACAGATTCCGAAGATAATGTAAGACCTGAAAATGTTGTATGGTTTATCAATGGTGAGCAAAAAGGGACTGGGATTTCATTTAATGCGGGTACGTTGAAACCAGGCGATTATAGGATAATAGCTAAAGTAACAGATAATAATGGGTTAACAGGAGAAAAAGCTATATCTATAAAAGTAGTATCACCTTTAACAGCTAATATAATATCTCCTGAAGATAAAGTTGGTTTTTCACAAACGGATGTAATTAATTTAAATGTAAATATTTCAGGAGGATTGGAACCATATGATATATTATGGACTATAAAACAACCAAATGTTGAAGACAAAAAGTTAGATGGAAATAATTTAAAAATAAACGCTTATGAATTAGAATATGGGAATGCTCTTGTTTCAGTTGATGTAAAAGATAGTCTTGGTAATATTTATACCGAAACAAAACAAATTACTATTTTTGAAAAGATAAAAATTAAAATAGTAAAACCTATTACAGGTCAAGTATTTGTAAAGGGGCAGGAAAAAATAAATGCTGTGGCTCAAATATTTAATGCAGAAGGAAAAAATCCAGATATTGAATGGTTTATTAACGATCAAAAAGTTGGTAATGGTTTGGTATTATCAATTGATACAAATACCTTTGAAAGTGGTAATTATGTATTAAAGGTAATTGCTAAAGCACAAAAAGATGAAGATTCAGACATAGTAAATATAGCTATAAGGGATAAATTAAAGATGAAAATATTGTCGACTTATAATATAGTAAAATCAAGTGAAGAAATTGAATTAAAAGGGTTTGCATTAGATCCAATAGATGGAGATATAAATAATATTAATTGGAGTTCAAATTTGCAGGGTGATTTGGGAACAGGGAAAAATATAAAAGTGAAATTAATACCTGGAAAACATATAATAACTGCTGTAGCTAAAAATTCAAAAGGATTTGTAGATAAAGATACAATAAATATATTGAGTTTAGGTGAAATGAGAATATCCATAGATAGTCCATCCAATGGAGATGTTTTTACCGGAGCAGTTGAAATTCCATTTAAGGCTATAGTAATTGATGCAGATGGGACAAAAATACCTTCTGAAAACATTATCTGGATTTCTAATATAGATGGTCAAATTGGTAGAGGTTCGGAAATAAATAAAAAATTAAGTAAGGGAGAACATGAAATAACGTTAAGTGCTATGAGCAAATATAATGGTTCAATTACCAAAAAGATTTCTATTCAGGTACTGGAAGAAGTGAAAATAGAACGAGATCTTGTAATAAATATAGAAGAGGGATTATTAATTGTTCAGGGACAACCGATAGAACTAAGTGCTTATAAAATGGGAATTGATGATGATATTATATGGACTTCTGATATAGAAGGGGAGCTTGGTGTTGGAGATACTATAGAAGCTGTACTAACTGTACCTGGGGAACATGAAATAATAGCTACTGCAGGTGAAATATCGAAATCCGTTAAAGTAAAAGTAATACCTTATGAAGAAAAAAGAAATGTTCTTGGTGTGGTAGTTGCATTAAAAGGGAATGCTTCAATAAAATATAAAGATCAAATAAATGATTTGAAATTAATGGACCCCCTTTATGCAGGTGATACGCTTGTGATTTATAATGATTCAGAAATAAAAATTGTATTTACCACTGGAGTTCAAAAAATATATACTATAAACACAAATGAAGGCGTCAAATTTGCAAATAGAAGAGAAATTTCTTTTAATGAATAAGTTTAGGGGGGATATTATGAAAAGAAATTTAGGAATATTAATATTAATATTAATGATTTCAGCAATTGCTTTTTCTCAGGAAGTTATATATGATAAAGAAGTATATGAAGGGCAAAATGTAAAGATAAGCGTTAATTTTAAATCAGGTCAAACTTTTAATGAAGCTAAGCTGTTTTTTAGAGCATATGATGAAAGAAAATTTAATATATTAAAATTAAGAGTTTTTCAAAGTTCTGCGGAAGCTGTCATACCGGCAGCTCTGCTTACAACTACAAAATACAATTTTTATATTCAATTAGTTGATGATAAAGGAATAGTTCAGAGATTTCCAGAAGGATTTGGTAAATATTATCAGTTTGAAGTATTGCCAGATACATTAAAACCTAAAATCAAATTCATTTCACCACTAGCGGGACAAAAATTTTTTGATAATGAATTAATACCGATCGCTATTTTACTGGATGAAAATGAAACAGGAATAGATCCGAAAAGCATTTCTTTTAAAATTAATGATAAAAAAATAGAAAATTATAATTTAGAAGGAAATTTATTAACATATAAACTTACTAATGCTCCTTTTGGCGAATATAATATATATATTCAAGTTGCAGATAAGAAAGGTAATGTATCTAATCCAGATGAAATAAAAGTTATAATGAAGGAGAAAGGACCACCATTAGTTGAATTTACATTTAATAAAAGTTATGAATTAGCTTCTGAATTTAAATTTGAAAGTAAAATATCAACCACAAATGAATTGGTAGAAAAAAATATTATCGACTCATTACAGATGAAATTTTCTCAGGATATTAATTTAGGGTCAAACCTGAGATTATGGGTATTTAATTTAGGGTTCAGAACAACATTTTCTCAGGAAAGTACAGACATTGTTCAGTTATTTAAAGATTTTTCAAATCAATTAAATTATGATTTGAAAGACGCATTAAGGTTAATAAACCCCTTGACTATGGATGATTATACTATTTATGAATTACCAAGGAACATCGATGTAACGAATTCTTTGAGCGTTTATATGGATTTAGCTTTTTTAAAATATCAATTTTTTGATAATCAAATAAACTTCAATCCATTAACGGTAAATAATTATAATGTCAGGGGTCATTATGCAGAGGTGGATTTTTATCTGGCGAAGGCAGAATTTGCAGCTGGAAATAGTGATGTTGGAGTATTTGAGACCTCTTATCCAAGATATTTTGCTGGTATAAAAACAGGGATAAACCTTTTTGAAATATTAAAAACGGATGTAGATGTTTCTGTAATTTCTGATTATCAGGGGGCTCAGGACGATAGGTATATAAAATCATTGTTTAAAATTCCTGATACAGTAACTCCAAAACAAAATATTTTATTAGGGTTGAATACAGAAATCAATTTAGGATTAATTAATTTAAAATCCAATATTGGCGCGGATATATACGTTGATGATTCTTCAAATATTATAAGTGTAACGGATATGGCATCACAGGTTGCAGTTATAGCTGGCGATCCATCAATAAAAGATACAGTAGAAGGTTATGTAAAACAAATAGAAGATGTTTTCCCAAAAACATTTGATTATTTCCCAATATCAAATGGTATAATATCAGCGGTTACAGATAAATATTTATTAGGAACAGTTATTTCTCTGGAAAGTGAAGTTCCTTTCCTTGGCCTTGATTTATATTACTTAAAAGCAGATAAAAATTATAAATCATTGGGAGTTTCAGCGCCATCAAATGTAATGAAATATGGAGCTAAATTTAAAAAGAAAATATGGGTTTTAAACTTAAAAGGAGAGTATGAATTAAAAAAGGACAATACAACATTAGTAGGATTAGATGAGGTTTTAGGAATTGCTCTGGGAACAATGGATACAAATGAATTAATCAATAAAATTAATCCGTTAAATGATATATTTGGAGATGAAAAAATAACTTCACCAACAAAGGACGATTTAAGAAATATAACAGAAAAATATAAATTTGGAGCAAGTTTGAAATTAGGATTTTTGGGTACATTAGGTGGAGAATATTCATTTGAGCATCAAACAAATAATGCAGAATTTTTGATTACAAATGGTGCTACAGATGTGAGTGATAATGATAAAAAGGATAAGACAATAGTCGGATATTCAGCATCATTAAAAAATATGGGATTTAAAACAGATAATTTTTCAATAAAATTATCCTTTGATGCTGGATTAAAAGATGTTAATGACACAATAAACAATAGCCAGAGTATTCTTTTAACTTATGGGGCAAAAACGAATATAACCTTGTGGGCTATAGGGATAAATGGTTCCTATAAACAAAAACAGGAGGAAGATACTATTACGACAGAGATGGGAATAGGATTAAAGACAAAGTTAATACAGGGAGCTTATACCAATATTAAAAAAACAGATAAGAATAATCCAGAAGATATTTATTCCGACACTAACAAAATAGATATGAAAATGAATTTTAATGTAAGTATTACATCTTTCCAGATTGGAGCACAATTGCAATTGCCGGATTCATATACTGATCAGGAAGGAAAAATCAATGCATATGCAAAGTTTGCTATTTCATTTTAATAAAGATTAATCCTTGCATAAAAAATGCAGGGATTTTTGTATATTTTACAATTATTTGTGGTATAATTATATTAATATTAAATTTAAATCAATATTAAATTTAAAATAAATAGATACGATGTCCAAAAAGTCAAATTCACTCAGGCAGCTCGATTGCTTATCCTTAAAATTATTCATTCTCAGCCGTCGCTCAGATTTTTCATCCATGAAAAAGCTTCACTCAAAAAAACATCCTGTTTTTTTGACGGCTAACCCACCGTAGGTGCGTTAAGGGCAATCTTCGAGCCTTCGTTTCATTTTAGACTTTTTAGACAATATAGTTTTGTTGAACTTTTTGGATATTAGATTGTTAGAACATCTAAAAAAATAATAAAATTAGAGGTGATTTTATGAAAAAAGGTATTATTATAGGATTGATAATTATATTAATTTTATCCTTAGCATCATGTGTAAAATCGATAAAAGTAAAAACCAAGCCCAGAATAGGCGTTCCTGTGGCTGCTACGACAATATCACTGGATAATTATATAAACATTGAAGAAAGTATTAAAGATATTTTAACCGGTGCCACAGTGGAGTCTGTAGGTGGAGTGCAGACTATAAAATATGCAACGGGATTAAATGTTGATATGAGTCAGTCTTTTGAAAAAATAGATGCATTTAGTACTTCAATTAATCAGAGCATATCAATTCCAGATATTGATTCAATTGATCCTATAGCAATTGACATTCCATCAATTAAATCCTTAAATGAAATTAATGTTAGCGTTCCAGATTTTGATTTTACCCCACAAAATATAAATGTTAATGTTCCTGATTTAAATCCAGAACCTTCCAATCCGGATATAACCGTTGGAGAAATTGATGTGAACAATGCTGGTATTGAACTACCTACAATTGAATTATCTATTCCGGTTGCAGGCACTGCTGGGAATGGCTCTTCTACTTCAGATAAAATAAATTCTAACGGTTCATTTTCAAAACTTGTCTTTTCAACAGGAAGTTTAACTTTAGATGTAACAAATAATGATGATTCTGCAAGTGTTGAGGTTGATGGAATTATAACAAATCCTGATAACTCAGTAATAACAAGTAATATATTATCATTATCTACTAATAGCCCTGGAAATTTAATCTTTGACCTTTCAGATAAGTTTATTTCAGATGGTGCAACTATTACGCTAAGAGCTACTATAACCTCAGGCAGTGGAAATAATGGAACCCTTATAGCTGATAATTTAAGCTTTTCTGCTGGTACAAAAATAAAAGCAGCAGAAGGTATTGAGTTCTCTGCAACAAAAAATATTTCTCAAACTATTGATCCAAATATGGGAACAACCTCATTCTCTACAATTACAATTGATGGAACTTTTAATATTAATATAGAATTACCTGCTGAATGGCAAAATGTAAAAACAGAATTTGAAGCTACTGTATTATATAAATATGATATAACAAAAAGCATTGAGTTAACACATAGAATATTCAATTCAAATTCACAATTAGCATTCCAATCAAAGTCTCTCCCGCCAAATGGATCATTTGAATTCACTATTGATTCTACATTTACAAACACTGATAACGAAAAATCAAATATTGATTTCACAAAATCTCCTACTATTACCATCACTCCAGAAATTAGTGTAAAAAAAATAGAAGGGGTAGTTGTTAACAACACACAAAATATCAATTTACCTGATGATATAGAAAGCGTTTCTCTTTCTGGAGGAAATATATCTTTAAATATAACAGATACAGTTGTTAGTTCAATTGTTGCAAAAATGGTATACAATGATGGTACATCAGATAATGAAAAACAATTTGAATTAAATAATGATGGCGCTATATTAAATATGGATAATTTAGTTCTTACCGGAAAAGAAACAAATGATGCAACAATAATTGTTGAAAAGCTGGATCTAGATTTTGGTAATGCTGGATTAAATACCAGTTCATTAACAGCTAATATTTCTATAGAAAAACCTGCTATAATAAGTGTGACCTTAAATAAATCCATAAAACAAAGAATAGATTTACCTAACGATATTGAAAACGTTAAATTCAAAACAGGAGCTCTTAACGCTGCGCTGAATACAGGGAGCTTTACAAGTATTACAGGTGTTTTAGAAACTAAAAATGAGGATATTAATCTTTTAACATCTGCAGGAAAAATAGCCGTAGATTTAAGCAATAAACTATTAACTGGAACAGATGATGCTACATTAAATATCACTCAAATGACTATAGATTTTTCATCAAATCCGTTAGATTTTGGAAACATTTTATCTGTTTCGCCAACACTTGACAATTTATCTATATCAGAAGCTACATTAACAACAAATATCTTACAGGATATAAATTTACCTTCAGAAATAAAAAAAGTAATATTTGGCTCTGGAAACATAGAAATTACACTTAATAATGCGGAATTTATGAGCATAAGCGGAACGCTAACATATGATACAAATAAAACTTCTATGAGCGTTTCTTCTGAAGGAACAGCTTTAATTGATCTAACTGATTTAGAGTTAGGAAGTCCTGCAAATATTACAATTGACAGAGTAAGTATAAAATCCATACAGGGATTAGAACTCGGTTCTCAGATAACAGCAAATATTAGTTTAAATAATCCAAAAATCAAATATGCTGAAGTTTCAACAGATGAGAATCTAAACATAAGTAATATTCAAAAAATCGAATTCCCTGCTGAGGCAAAAGATTTATTGAATTCCATAACTTTTACAGGAACTTCCGCTATTAATATTGATTGGAATAATGAATTGCCTGTTGGTATAAATGTATCTATAAAAATACCGGAATTTGGTATTGATGATACTTTTGTAATGGAAAATAGCAATACTCACGAAGTTTCATTAACCGATAAAACAATAGATTTAGACAACCCTTTAAACTTTGAGTTTGAAGCATCACCTGCAAATTACGATGAAACAAATAATATTATTACTATAAATATATCAAACCCTTCAAATTATTTAACACCAGGAAATACGTACACATTATCAGCAACTATTAATCTTGATTATAAACTTGATGCATCTGTGAAACCAATAAGCAAGGATATTATACCTGAATCTGACCCTTTGAACTTTGAAATACCTATTTCAGAAGATACAACATTAACCTTAAATGATATTGATATTGAAGGATTTAATGCAAAAATTATAGGAACTATACCAGATAGTTTAGTGAATGAAAATAATTATATTACATTAATTGCAACCTATACTGTTAATAATACTGTAGAAACCACAACAACAGATGTAGTATTTGATGAGACCTCAATAAACAAAGATATTACAGAATTTTTAAAAACTGTGCTTAAAGGCGAAAATGTATATATGGCAATAAAATCAAGTGATCTTAATGTATCTTTAGAGGATTTAAGTAATTTTGTATTTGATTTTAAAATAGATTTAACCATACCATTGAGCTTTAAACTCCTAAAAAACGAAAATCTGGAAATAATTAAAATTGAAGGAAAAGATGATATTTTAGGAAGAAAAGAAGGAGATGACGAATCAGACTTACCACTTGATGTTGTCATAGGAAATCAAGGGGAATTGGTCCTTCATTTGAAATATGATAATACAACGGGATTAACTCCAGGACTAAAAATAACAGGGAAAAATAAAAACGGTACATTTTTATATGAGAAAGATATTGAGCTTGAAAATGGTGTAAATGAACTTATAATTAAATTTACAAAGGATGATATAGATAAAATTATAAATAACAACCCGTATTATATTGATTTTATAGGCTATATACCGCCAGATAAAACTCAGGAATTTAGGTCTGGTGGAGAATTAAAATTAAATGCCTGGATAGAAGTGGTAACGGATATAAATGCTGATTTATTAAAAGGTGGTGAATAATATGAAAAAAACTAGTATTATATTATTTATATTTATTATAGGTATTCTGACTTTTTCAAATCCAACAATAAATAAACCATGGAATTATTCATTCAACCCTGCCTTATTTGATTATGGAACAAGGAATCTTATAGATATTGGAGGGAATTTAACTGTAGATTTTGAACAGCCATTTATTAATTTTGGAGATTTTTTTAAAGAAGAAATGATAATAGACTTTAATGAAATATATGATAATTTAAAAGGGGAAAATCTTGATATTAATTTAGAGGCAAATGCTTTAATGTATGGAAAACTCCATTTATGGATGTTTTCTTATGCTAAATCATTTAATTTATATTCAAATACAAAATTATCTCTGCCAAATGATTTAATTAAACTAATATCATATGGTAATGTTGAAAATGGTGATTTAGTAGATTTGAGTGGAGAAGGTATTATTAATACAGATATTTTATTAGAAGATAATAATTACTTTTCCTGGATTGGTAAAAATTCTATAATTGGAATAAATATATCGAATTTTGCTCCCGTTGCAGTTTTGAGAGGAAATATAACGTTTAAACAAACGCCGGATATAGAAAATGCAACATTAAATATAGATTATTCATTATCAGGAAAGGTTTATAGTTCGTTTGGAATTTTGGATAAATTAATTGATAATGGAAATATGGATTTGGGTTATAATGATATTATGAAGTACTCTGGAACAAAGATAAGTATTGGTTATATTTCAAAAAAAGATAGATGGGGAGTGTCATTAAATGATATAGTTTTAAATAAAGCTAAAGTTAAGTATGAATATACATTAGAAGCTACCGGTAATCTAAATGTAGCGGATTTAAAAGTAATTTCAGATAATGCTACACCAATAATAGAAAAAATATCAGAAACATTAGACAAAGAATATCCGGAAATTTCTTTAGATTTACCGATGAATATTTCTGCTTTTTATACATTTAATTTTCTTTTTGATATAACACCACATTTGCAATATTTTTTTGAAAAAGGGCTGGCATGGGGTATTAATATAGATGGAAATTTATTGTTTATACCATTCTGGTTTGATATTAGTAATAATATAGATTATTGGTCACTAAATACCGGTTTTGGAATTAACTTGCATATATTGGATTTAAATGTTTCTGTTAAAAGTAACACAGCAGATTTTGGAGATGTTTTTGATTTTAATAATTTATCTTTTGAATTAAATGTAGCAGCTGGTATATAACTGGTATATAAAAAGCTCCCGTTAAGGGAGCTTTTTTATGAAATTATAAATAATTTTTGCTGTTAATCCCCATATAATTTTATCTTTATATATATAAAAATAGGTTTTATAAAAACCCTTTCTCCAATTATAATTTTTTCCATTCGGAATTAAATGATAGGGATAATTTTCAGGAGGAACCATTTTTACATCAACTTTATATTTTAAAGGAGAATAATTTATAAAAAAATCTAATGGGACAAAGAAAATTTCAGAAACTTCATCATAATTAAGTTTTAGATCGGAGTTTTTAAAATCTTTAATATATACTAAAAATGGATAAATGATAAAATTAAATGGCGTTGAAAAATAATTTAACTGGGCGACTTTTTCAACTTTTTCATGTGTGATTCCAACCTCTTCTTCTAATTCTCTAATTCCTGCACTATAGAGAGCTTCATTTTTTTCAACTGCTCCACCAGGTAAACTAACTTCTCCGGGCTGACTTAATTTATTTGATCTTATTTCAAATAGAATATGCAGTTTATTATTTATTTTAAGCAATGGAACCATTACAGAAAAAATTTTCAAATCCTCTGTGAAGTGCGCATTTTCTCCCCTAAATAAAATTTTAATATCGTTTATATCCATGATATTCCTCCAGAAAATAATATTTTTATTATATATTATATCATAATAAAAAAAATGCCCCTTTTGGGGCATTTAATCATGGATATATTCCTCTTAATCTTGTAGCAGTTGCAACTCTTTCAATTGCAATAACATATGCTGCAGATCTCATATCTGTTTTATATTTTTCCATAGTTTTAATAGTTGACCAGAAAGCATCTTTCATTTTTCTGTGTAATGCATTTCTAACATCTTCTAATTCCCAGAAGTAATATTGTAAGCCTTGTACCCATTCAAAATAAGATACAGTAACTCCGCCTGAGTTTGCAAGGAAATCAGGAACAATTAAAACACCTTTTTCATTTAATATTTCATCAGCTTCAGGAGTAATAGGGCCATTAGCACCTTCAACTATTAATTTAGCTCTAACATCCTTAGCATTCTTTTCTGTTATGACGTTTTCAATAGCAGCTGGAATTAAAATATCAACATCTAAAGTTAATAATTCATCATTTGTAATTTTTTTGAAATTAACTTCTCCATCATAATCGTTTAATCTGGTTTTTCTTGCAGAGATATAATCCATAATATCTCTTATTTCGTCTGGTGTGAATCCATCTTCTTTATAAACGCCTGTTGAACTATCACTGAATGCTACAACCTTCATACCTAATTCTTCTGCTGTCAATAATGCAGCATAAGTACCAACGTTACCGAAACCATGGACAGCAACTGTTAATTGCTCATTTGATTTTGTAAATACACCTTTGTCTCTTAAGTAATTAGTCGCTTCTTCAACACATACTCTAACGCCTCTACCTGTAGCTTCAGTTCTTCCTTTAGAACCACCTATATCTAAAGGTTTACCTGTAACAATACCGAGTACAGAATGTCCAACATTCATTGAATAAGTATCCATATACCATGCCATTACCTGTGGGTTGGTATTTACATCTGGTGCAGGAATATCCCTATCTTCACCTATAATTACCTGTATTTCTGAGAAAAATCTTCTTGATAGTCTTTCCAATTCTCCGTCAGATAATTCTTTTGGATTTACTGTAACTCCACCTTTACCTCCACCATATGGGATATCTACAACTGCAGATTTCCAGGTCATCCAGAAAGCTAAAGCTCTAACTTCGTCTAAAGTTACATCCTGATGATATCTAATTCCACCTTTAGCAGGTCCTCTAGCAATATTGTGTTGAACTCTGTGTCCGGTGAATACCCTTATTGAACCATCATCCATTTTTACAGGGAAATTAACTGTTAGTTCTCTTTTTGGTTTTGAAAGTACTGCTTGTAAATTTGGGTCTAAATCCATTACTTTACATGCTTTATCAAACTGTTTCAATGCATTTTCAAATAAGCTCATGCCAGCACCCTCCTCAGATAAAATAACTTCATTTTAATTTTAAAATTTTTTACCAAATAAAACAAGCCGTATATGAGTGATTTCCAGCCATATATGCGTATTTATTTTAGATTAGGTATAAAAATCTCTTTAGATTATATAATATGAAAAATTTTTCACGAAAAAAATTTCTTATTGATAATTGGTGTTTTTATTAACTTAATATTTAATTTTTTACTCTAATGCTTTTCATTTACTTATGAGTTAATCTAAACAAAAATAACTTGTTTTGTATTTTAAAAATTTATTTGATATAATGAATGTGATAAAAATTCCAAAAGGAGGAAGAAAAATGAAAGTACTCGTTATCAACTCTGGTAGCTCTTCTATAAAATATCAATTATTAGACATGACAACAGAAAAAGCTTTATCGAAAGGTTTAGTTGAAAGAATAGGTATAAATGGATCAAGAATTGTTCATAAAGTAAATGGCGAAAAACATATTTTAGAACATGAAATTCCAAATCATGAAGTTGGTTTGAAACTTGTTTTAGACTTATTAACAGATGAAAAATATGGTGTATTGAAAGATTTAAAAGAAATAGATGCAGTAGGTCATAGGGTTGTTCATGGAGGGGAACGATTTGCATCTTCAGTTAAAATTACTGATGAAGTATTAAAAACCATAGAAGCACTATCTTTCCTTGCTCCTTTGCATAATCCTGCAAATATAATGGGAATTAAATCTGCAATGAAATTATTACCAGGCGTACCACAGGTTGGAGTTTTCGATACAGCATTTCATCAAAAAATGCCATCAAAAGCATATTTATATGCAATACCTTATGAATATTATGAAAAATACAAAATTAGAAGATATGGTTTTCACGGAACAAGTCATAGATATGTAGCTAAGAGAGCTTCAGATATTTTAGGAAAACCATATGATGAATTGAAAATTATAACTGTACATGTTGGTAATGGAGCTTCTGTTGCTGCTGTTAAAAATGGAGTTTCTGTAGATACATCAATGGGGTTCACTCCACTTGAAGGATTGGTAATGGGTACAAGAAGTGGTGATATTGATCCTGCAATTGTTGAATTTTTGGAAAAAGAAGAAGGGTTATCCGCAAAAGAAGTTGTTAATATTTTAAATAAAAAGAGTGGGGTTTTGGGATTAACTAAAGGATTTAGTAGTGATATGAGAGATATTGAAGATAATGCAATTGAAGGTGATCCAGTATGTAGATTGGCATTTGATATATATGAATATAGAATTGCAAAGTATATTGGAGCATATGTTGCTGCAATGAACGGTGTTGATGCAATAGTATTTACTGCTGGTGTTGGTGAAAATTCACCTATAATGAGAGAAGAAATAATTGAAAACTATCTTGGATATTTAGGAATAGAAGTTGATAAAGAAGCAAATAAAGTAAGAGGTGAAGAAAAGATTATTTCCACAAAAGATTCAAAGGTAACAGTTATGGTAGTGCCGACAAATGAGGAATTAATGATAGCCAGAGATACAAAGGAAATAATCGAAAAAGGATTGGATGAATTAAAAATATAATATAAAAAAACGAGAAGGCTTTTGTCTTCTCGTTTTTTGTTATGTCAAATTTTTTATTATATTTTTATTATAAAAGTGTTATAATTATATTAGAGAATATGTGATTACGATGTCCAAAAAATAAAGTCGCTCAAACCTTGATTGTTAATCCTCAAAAATAGCTCATTATCGCCGGTCGTATCAGACTCACATCCATGTTCGGCTTCACTCAATTTTACCCTTAGATTTTTTATAAAAAATCTAAGGGAAAAGGTGAGCGATAGCTCAAAAGTTTTTTATAAAATCAAAAATATTTAAACCAATACCCGCGGTAGCGTGTATGGACAATCTGCGAGTTTTCGCTTGCTTTACTAATTGGACACCATATATGTGATTAGAATATCTAAAAAGTCAAATTCACTCAGGCAGTTTGATTACATATCATCAAATATCCGTGGTAGCGTGTAACACCGCAGATGTGCACTTATAGCAGGAGGTAAAAATTATGATAAAAACAATTAATTTAAAAAAAATTTATAAAAATGAAGGTGTTGAAGTTCATGCTTTGAAAGGAATAAATCTGGAAATTAAAGATGGTGAGATGGTTTCTATCTTAGGGCCATCTGGTTCTGGTAAATCTACACTTTTAAATTGTTTATCTGGAATAGATAAGCCAACAGAAGGAAAGGTTATTATAAACGATGTTAATATAACCTCTTTGAAGGATGATGAATTAACAACTTTTAGGGCAAAAAATATGGGATTTATTTTTCAATTTTTCAATTTAATCCCAGTATTAAATGCTGTTGAAAATGTGGAATTACCTTTATTAATACTTGGTTATAATGAAAAAGAGGCCAGAGAGAGATCAGAACAAATGTTAATAGAAGTTGGATTAAAAGATAGGATGAAAAATTTTCCCAATATGTTAAGTGGTGGAGAAGCACAAAGGGTAGCAATTGCCCGGGCTCTTGTTGCGGAACCAAAGATTATATGGGCTGATGAGCCAACAGGAGCTCTTGATACAAAAACAGGAATAACAATTATGAATTTAATAAAAGAATTAAATGAAAAAAATAAACAAACATTTGTTATTGTTACCCATGATCCCAGAATTACAGAATATACTCAAAGAATTCTGAAAATGGATAGTGGATGGTTATCTGAATGAAATGAGGTGATCTCATGGTTATTATATTGTTATTAATAATAGTAGTAATTTTAGTATTCTTTTTTGTAAAAGCATCTTTCAGTCCACATATTTTGAAAATATCCTTTAGAAATATATTTAGAATAAAAAGAGAATCATTTTTAATGATTTTAGGGTCAATGATAGGTGCTGCATTCATTATAGGATCATTAGGTATGAATGATTCCTTTAAAAATTATATATATAAAAGCGTTGATTTGTATTTTGGTGAAATTGATGAAGTTATAAATTCAAAGGTTAGTATAAATTATGAAGATATTAAACCCTTTATAGAAAAATTAGAAAAAGAAGATTTGATAGATGGTGTTATTCCTATTTATTTTAAGTTGTTTCCTGTAACAAAAAAAGGAAATATTAGAGGGTTAAAAATTTCTGAATTATCTCAGGCAAGTATAGTTGGGATGGATTATACCTTAATTGAAAATTTTGGTGAAAAAGAAATAAAAATACCATCAGAATTTTTAAAATTACGAGATAATGAAGCCATTATAACCAGAAGGTTAGCTGAAAGACTTAAAGTTTCAGAAGGAGAATATATAGAAATAATTACAGGAGCATCACCGATAAATCTATTATTTCCCAGGAGTTTTAAAGTTGTAAAAATTATAGATTTAAAGAGTATATTAAATTATAGGGGGTTGGATGCGAATAATGGTATAGGTACGGTATTTGTTACGTTAAATGCAGGGAGAAAAATTTCAAGGGTTCCGGAAAATCATTATTTTCAGATTTTAATTTCAAATAAAGGCGACTTTATTGAAGGAAATAAATTAACAGATAAAGTAAAAAAAATATATGAACAAATGAATATAAAAGCTGAATTTATACCGGTAAAGTCAAATCAAATAAAAGCTGTTGATCGTGGAGGGGTATCTTATATCTTTCTGGCTTTAAGTCTATTTTCAATAATTTCTGGTGGAGTATTGATAACAAATATGTATTCAATGCTTATAAGTGAAAGAAAAAGAGAGTTGGGAGTATTAAGAGCGATAGGATTTAAAAGAAGAGATATACGAAATGTAATATTCTATGAAAGTATATTTTATACATTATTTTCTATACCATTAGGTATAGCGACTGGATTGTTGATTTCCAGATTAACTTTTTCAAAAGTAACCTCGTTATTTAAGGAATTATCATCTTTTGAAAATATAATAGGAGAAATTCCTTTAATTGATGCATACTATATATCTTTAAACTCTATATTAATTGGAGTTGTAGTGGGAGTATTTCTTCCTTTGACAATAACATTCTGGTATTCATATTCGATAGGTAAATTGAATATTGTAAATGCTATTAAAGATTTAGAGGAAGAAAAGAAAAAAGGTAAATTTGGGAAATATAAGATAGTTATTGAAAATATATTATCTATTTTAATATTTTTAATTTCCTTAATATTAAAAATAGATAGCTTTATTATGTTGGGAATAAAAAGTTTTTTAATACTTCTTTCTGCGATTATGATTGTCACATTTAACTTAAAATTTATAGAAATATTTTTATTGAAATTGATAAAATTGAAAGGAAAATTTGTGCCCATATTGAAAATAGCTTTTTCATATCCTATGAGGAATAGAAAAAGAACAGGAGCAATTATTACTTTATATAGTATGGTTATATTTATAATAGTGGTTTTAACGATACTTCCATACATCCAACAAAAACATTTAAAAAGATCCAGAGATTCTTTGTTTGCAGGATTTGATGGAGTGGTTGTTGAAATGCCTACAACACTTTTGCCTATTAAAATATCAAAAAAAGATTTAAAAAGTGTAAAAGGTATTAAAGATGTTGGAGAATTTTACTTTATAGTAGCACATGAAAACAATAATGATTATGGAATAGTATTTGGTTCAAAAGAATTTTTTACAAAAAATAAGATAAAAATAAAAAAAAGTATATTTGAAGGACTTTCAGAAGATGAAATATGGCTGGAAATTTATAATAATCCAGGTTATGCTATAATGCCTGAGAGATTAACTGATCCAAAATATGGTTACAATTTTGAACTTGGTAAGACTTATACCGCATATATACCAGCTCAAACATTTGGTCCTAATAAAAGTGAAACATCAAATTCATCAGAAAGCACTATAACCTATAAAATAGTAGCAATAACTTCAAAAATAAGTGAAACACTTGCAATGGGACCTGTAATAAGTTTAAAAAACCCCGAGTTGGAAAAGTATAAAAAAAATGCAGTTCATGGTTTCTTTTTTTCAATTTATCCTGAATATAAATTGCAGGTAGAGGAATATCTTAAAAAGAAAAATCAGTTTTACATTTTTGTAGACGATTTACTTAATTTAGGATTAAAAGCATCTCAAGGAATGGTCAGTATATTCAATTCATTTTTATATTTTGGACTTATGATAGGAATTATTGGAATTGCAATTACAATGATGAAAGCTGTCAATGAAAGAAGGAGAGTTATAGGAATGTTAAAGGCAATAGGCTTTACAAAAAATATGGTATTTTTATCTTTTTTTATAGAATCATCTATTATTATAATCCTTGGGCTTATTATTGGAAATTCAGCAGGTATTTTTACAAGTTATTTGATTTTTCAAAAGTTATTTGAAGATAGTGGAGCAACTTTTCAAATTCCTTATTTAAAATTATTTATAACTTCGCTATCTTTTTACATGATTTCAGTTTTATTTATATATTTACCATCAAAATCAGCGTCAAAGCTTTCTCCAAATGAAGCCATGAGAGCTTTGGATTAAACTTAAACTATAAAAAAATCGCAGATTGTCAATCTGCGATTTTTTGTTTTCAATTTATAATATTTAAAATCGTACAGTAAAAGATAAATAATAATCAGTGGTAATAAAAGGAATATTAATATCTTTTAGAGGGTCTTCTTGATCAAGAATTTGTGTATATATTGAAACCATACTGACGGAATTATAAAGATAATCTGTAGGGTTATATCCTTGCAAAAATTGCAAAGCACCCTGTATAAGAGTTAGTCTATAACCAAGTTCCAGGCCGAAGACATCTCCAGAATAAAATCGAATTCCTGCTCTTGAAATAGAATATAAAGAATCTTCTTTTGCTTTTTTTATAAAAGCGTCAAAATCTGGATCATTTGGATCAGGGTTAACATTTACTGCTAATAAATATCCGCCTTCAATTCCTCCAAAAATTTCTAAAGAATCTGTTATATAATATCCAAGCTGTGAAAATCCCTTTGCAATTATTGAATTAAGTCCAAGGTTAAATTGTAAATCTGGATCTTCAAACTTCATTGTTATACCATACATAGATGCCTGTGCGTGTGTTTTTAAAGAAAATTTGCCAAAATTAAAATTATTATGGTTATATCCATTTAAATAATATATATAGAGATATCCATTATCAGGTCGTGGTTGTCCAAAATAAGAAGGAAACACAAAAGGATCTATAATACCGCCATTGATATTTAAAACCATGAGATCTGTTAAATAATATCTTAATCCGAGGTTATATACACCAAGTATATCGAGTAATGGTGCTGTGGATATTTCTAAATTTGAAACTGAATATCCAATACTTTCAAAATTAACAAATAAGCCTTTATCGTGTTGCGGAACAATGTCGGATTTTATTGCAAAGGAAACTATACTCATTATAACTATTATACCTATTATTATTTTTTTCATATTCCCCCTCCTTCTGGTTTTAAAATAATTTTAATACGTTATTATTATACCATAAAAAATCCAATATTTTAAATCAAAACATCCTCATTTTTAAATATCTGACTTGCGATATAAGTTATTAAAAATCCTAGTAAAATAATTATTATAGAATTCATTACATAAACTTTATAATATTTTACTGTATCTCCAAGCGGAATATATTTAAATATAGTAATATATCTAATCCATTCCCACTTTTCAACTACTGTACCAAACATATCACCTACGTACATAATTAAAAATACACCCATTGAGATAGAAATTGTATTAAAAGAGTTTTGAAAAATAACAGATAATAAAATGGTTAATGCTCCAAAAAATATTTCAATTACAAATAAATAAAGCGCAAATCCGGCTAAAATCGTTGCATTATATTCATAATTAACATAAATATTAAAAAGCAATAAAATACTTACACAAAAAATTGCTGCAAATATTGTATAATAAATAAACACAGCAAAAGCTTTTTTCAGAAAAATTTGATTCCTTGTTATTGGTTTAGTTAAAATATATTCTATTGTTTTAGTCTCATATTCATTTACAAAAACATTTGATGCCAATAAAATTGCAAATATTGCTGCAAATATTTCAGCCATAATCATAACCTTTGCACTAAAAAAACCTTCTGGTGTAATAAATGACTCATCTATATTAAAAACTTTAAGAATAAACTTTGGCATTGAGTTAATAAAATCCGTTAACATATCTGCATCTTTCATTATTCCATCAATAAATGGTGCTACTAACCAGGAAAACATCAATAAAATCATTGACCATATTAAAAAACTTTTATAATTAAATTTTAGCTCCTTTTTTAATAACATTTTTTCATCTCCCTAAATAATAATATCTTTTTTCTCAAAGATCTTTCGAGCAATAGATACAATTAATAATGACAAAATAATTATCATAAAAATATTAAAATAATATATTTTTTGATTAAGAACTATGTCCCTAATCGGCATATAATAAAATACGCTTATCCTTCTTAAAAATTCTGTATTTTTTACGCCCTCCGTTACAGTAACCCCAAAATACATAAAAAATAGCAGTCCAAGTGTTATTGAATTGGTTAATTTTCTTTTTTGAAAAAATAACGAAATCAACACACTAATAGATGCGAAAAAAATCTCTGTTGTTAATAAGTATAGGAAGAAACCAAACAATACTAAATTACTATAATCCTGATCAACATACATCAAAAAAAACATAACTATCGAACCATAAAAAACTAATGCCAATAATACAATATCTATAAAAATAACAAATATCTTATTAATATAAATTTTTGACCTGGAATATGGTTTTATTAATAAATACTCAATAGTTTTATTATCAAATTCTCCTGCAAATATTTTACTTGATAACATAGATGCATACAATCCGAAAAATATAAACATAAAAGTCATACCTTCCGAGCCAATAAGCCCTTCAGGTTTTGATAATATTTGAACATCCATATTAAATGCACTTAAAAATTGCTTTGGCATTCTCTCAAGGAATTTTACAAAAAACTCCAATTCTTTTATCATAAAATCTGTTAAACCTGCATATAACATATTAAACAATGTAATAACTATAATCCATATAAATAAATTTTTAAAATTAAACTTGAATTCTTTCTTTATTAATGTCATAATCTCACTTCCTATTTATATAATTCTAAGAAAATATCTTCTAATGCCGGATTTTTAATTTCTATATCCCTAAAATTAGTCTTTACTAAATCATTCAAAAAGTTTTTAAGTTCAAAGGATTTTACTTCAAAAGTATATATTCCATTTTCATTATTTTTATACTTATATTTTTTCAATTCATCTGTTAATTTCAAATCGTATATTACAGCAATTTTCTTTGAAATATCTTTCAGTCCTTCTATTGTTCCAGATTTTACAATATTTCCATCTTTTATCATTGCAAAACTATCACATAATTTTTCAACTTCAGATAAAACATGTGAAGAAAATAAAATAACAGCCCCATTTTCTTTATGTTTTTTTATTAATTTATAAAATTTTTGTTGAACCAATGGGTCTAACCCGTTTGTAGGTTCATCTAAAATTAAGTACTTTGGTTTGTGTACTAAAGCCTGTAAAATTGCTATTTTTTTCTTATTTCCAAGAGATAGAGCTTTAAACTTTTTATTAACCTCTATACCTAACAATTCGATAATTTCTTTCTCATATTCTAAATCAATATTTTTATAAAATGAGCGATTAAAAGCTAAAAATTCTTTAATTTTCATATCACCATAGAAATTAACCTCTCCAGGAATATATCCTATATCTTCTTTTATAAAATCAATTTCATATGGCATTCTTTTGTCTTCAATTAAAGCTTCTCCCTCATCTGGCTTTAAAAATCCTGTTAAAACTCTAATTGTTGTTGTTTTTCCAGCTCCGTTTGGACCAATCAATCCAAATATTTCCCCTTCTTTGATTTCAAAAGAAACATTTTCGATACCTTTGTGTTTGCCATAATATTTTTTCAAATTACTTATTTTTATCATAATTCCCCTCCTTTTTTTTAATTCCGTTTTCAAAAATAAATATTATTTGATTGGATAAATCAGCCATTTCATCCCAGGATAGATCTGTTTTATGTTTTTTTACATACTCTAATATAGAATTATTTAAATTTAATATAAGAAATGATGTAAACTTAAGATCAATATTTTCATAAATTTCTCCTTTTTCTTGTGCTTGTTTTAATAAAGAAAAAATCATTTTTTCTCCTTTATTATTTAAGTTTCCAGTGATTTCCTCTATAAATTGCTCATCTTCATTTAAAAATAAATAGCCAATTTGGGCAAATTCTGGAAAATCTTTTATAAATTTTAACGAAACATCAGTCATATTTTTCATTAAAGAAAAAATATCCATTTTGTCAATATTTTTATTGACAATATCATTTAAGTATTTTAATTTTGTCTCTGCAATTAAATCGATAATATATTTATATAAATCTTTTTTATTTTCAAAATATTGATAAAAGCTCCCTTTAGAAATTTTAGAATTTTTTACTATTCTATTTACACTTGATTTTGAAAAAGAGTAAATACTAAATTCTTTTATCGCTACATCTATAATTTTCTTACGTTTTTTTTCAGGTAAATTAAAAAATGTTTTTTTAGGCATTTAATCTCCTCCTTATGACCTAAAAGTCATATGACCTTATAGTCATATAATAACCCTTTTGTATTACAAATACATTAAGATTTTTCATTTTTAATCTTTGAATGTACTTTGATATTATGCTGAAAAATATAAAAAAAACAAAAACCAGGCCAATGCCTGGTTTTTGTTATTTATAAAAAATAATTATTAATTAAAGATAATTATAAAGATTTTCATTGTTTCATCTAATAATTCTAACTCTTTTATATATTGTGTTCTATCTATGTAATAATAGTTTAGTTTATTTTTATTAATATATCATCCATGATTTTCGGATCTGTTGGTTGTCCTCCACCAAATGCCCATTGACCACCTTCTGGAGTTAAAGGTCTTAAAACTGATTCTATACCATCATAATCATATGTAGTGATATAAATCTTCCACCCACTTAAATTATCTGTTTCTAAAACTGATAAAGGAATAGTAAAACTGATTGTTGCTAATTGTTTATTAACCTTTATTGTTGGAACAGGCGTAATTGGTTTTCCCATAGTATCTTTATTTGCACCCTCAGAACTATGAACAGAGACAATCCAACCAGTTAAATATAATTCATAATCCCAATCCAAATTATCAGGCATTTTAGCATTTTGCTGAGGTAAAACTTTAATACCTTCTTTATCGGGATTATCAAAGAAAATTTGAAATGTCACATGATCAAAACCATTTGCAGGAGACCAACTATCAGTAACTTCTTTCATTATCAAGTCTACTTTCAATTGTGTACCTATTTGTTGTATTTTAACAGCTTTAATATCAGCCTGATTTTTGAATGTGGTATCTAATGGATACTTATATGTTCCAAATGGTCCGAAATCATCTTCCAGTCTATCTTCTACATATGCTAAATCTTTCGAAGGAATATCTATATTTATTTCATATGTTTTAGAATAAGCATTAATAATAGGTATTTTTCCATAGGCTTTTACAAAGATTTTATGTTTTCCAGGTGTAAATTCCGATATTTTTACAGGAATTTGCCATTTTTCATTTTCTCTTTTATTTAAATTTAATGTTACATATTCCTTTTCTTCGCCATCAATTATTAACTTTATACTCTTAGCATTATTTGCTATACCTTTAATAACAAAATCTGTTTTATAACTTGATCCAGATTCTATATTTATTATTTTCACATAGGTATCTTTCTTTTTTACTGATTTTATTTCATTTGTTATTCTATAAATTGCAACAGCTTTTCCATTCATCAGAGTATTCAATGTACCTTTATACACAATATCTTTTCCTAACATATTTAAAGCAAATATGTTTTTTAAAACAATACCTTTTTTTAATCCAAGATCTATACCAGTTGCATATTTTCTTTTAGCATTTGTATTTATCATAACTAAATATTTTTCATTATTATTACTTATTGTATATGCTAATACTCCAGGACCTATTTCATCAGCAAATACAACATCAACTTTTCCATATCTAAAAACTGTATTTTCTTTTCTTAATTTAGTTAATGTTTGTATAAATTTATATAAATCATTCTCTATATCAAAATGATCTACACCTTTTGATGCAAATCCTCCTTTAAACATAGTTGCTCTAGTTTCTTCAAAACCTTGTTCTGTTCCATAATAAATTGTTGGAATACCTGGAATAGTAAAAATTAAGGTTAAAGCTTGTTTTAAATCGTTTTTAGTCGCACCTTTTAAAAATCTATCCATATCGTGATTATCAACAAAAGTTACCAACCTTTTCGAATCATAATATTGTTGTCTTTCTTTTAATCTAAAAGCAAGATATGAAGTAGGTTTTCCTTCTTTAAAAACACGTTTTATATCAGTTAGCAAGGGGAAATCTAACATAGAATTATAACCATCATCAAAATATTCTTTTAACGTTTTTTCTCCTGTGTTATCAAATGGTGGAGGAGTTATCCAGGCTTCTCCAAACACGATAAAATTATCTTTTCCTTCTTTTTTAGCTGTAGAATATATTCCATCTTTATCATTTAAAAATTTTTTCCAGAATTCATGAGGGACATATATAGCAGTATCTATTCTGAAACCATCTATTCCAACTTTCTTTATCCAGAAATTATACGAATCTTTTAATGCATCTATGACTATCGGGTTTTCTGTATTTAAATCATCTAAATTAGCAAATTCAGTATTTTGCTTATCAGGATTTTTAATTTCTGTTGGAAAATGATATATGTTCATTCTCCTTTGTTCTGGATCATTATAATCATTCATATCAAATGGATATTGAATCGGTTTTTTTGTTGGAATGCTTTTATCATTTAAAAAATATTTTCCATCTTTATATATAAAAAAATTTCCCACATGATTTGTTACGATATCCTGAATAACGTATAATCCTCTTTTATGAGCTTCATCTACCAATTTTTTATATATTTCAATATCCCCGAAATGTTCATCTACTTTTTTAAAATCTCGTGCCCAGTATCCATGGTATCCACCATAATTTACATAACCATCCCACCATTGATTTGCTACTGGTGGGGTAATCCATATAGCAGTAGCACCAAGATTTTTTATATAGTCCAGTTTTGATATAATACCTTTCAAATCCCCACCATTATATTTAGAATTTTCAAAACCAGCTTCTATTCCATTTTTAGTTAAAACATCGTTACTAAAATCTCCGTTGGCAAATCTATCGATCATTACAAAATAAATAACTTGATCTTCCCAGTTAAAAGAATTTGCATATGTTATTCCAAACAGTATTAAAAAAGATATAAATAGAAAAGATTTCCTCATTTTAACAACCTCCTTTAATTGATAAGTAAATTATAACAAATAATATCTGATTTAACATATAGAGATTTAAGTTATTATAAAGTTATAATCATAAATATTTTTTTATAAATAAATATTGTTCGATATAATTCTCTCTAATTAATTACAAAAAAACTTTCAAACATGTAGATTAAATATATCGAAAAAGAAAGTTTTTATTCTCTTAAATAAAAAAGTCTTTTCTTAACTTGACAAATGAAAAAAAATAATATATAATAATACTCGGATTGAGCGTGACCCGCTAGCTCAGGCGGTAGAGCACTTGACTTTTAATCAAGGGGCCCTGGGTTCGAGTCCCAGGCGGGTCACCAGTTTTTTATACTCTGCCATGGCGCGAGTGGCGGAATTGGCAGACGCGCTGGACTTAGAATCCAGTGGGATTTACCCGTGTGGGTTCAAGTCCCACCTCGCGCACCAACACGTTGTTTATTGCGGAAATAGCTCAGTGGTAGAGCACCTGCTTGCCAAGCAGGGGGTCGCGGGTTCGAATCCCGTTTTCCGCTCCAAAACACTCAAAGGCTCCATTACGGAGCCTTTTTTCTTTTTTTAAGAAACATATTTTATTATCTTTTATATCTCCATAATATTAACTTCTTTATCATGCGGGTCTATTAAAGCTATAGTTGCTCTATTTGTTAACCATCCAGAAGCTTCACCGGGATTAACAACAACTGTATCATTACTGTTTTTTCTATGAATAATTTCATGTGTATGTCCAAAAAATATAAAATCATATAATCCACTTTTTTCAGCGGCATTTAATGCATATGGCTCATGCATCATAAAAACTTTATAATTTCCTATTTCAATACTTCTTGGACCAATTAAAATTTTTCCATTTGATCTTTCACTTAGCAATAATTTTTCACCATCATTATTACCAAAAACACCATAAAAATCTATACCTTCTTTTAAAATGTAAGGTAAAACAAATGGAGCTACAAAGTCACCACAATGAAAAACAGCTGTAATGTTCTCTCTTTCGATAATTTTTTCTATTTCTTTCATTTTATACATATTATCATGTGTATCAGAAATCACCAGCCACATAAATTACCCCCTCCTTTGCCACTATCTATTATCATTATATCTCATTTAAAATTATTTGTCCACTTTTATGATATAATTATTTTAAAATTAGCAAAACAAACTAACGGAGGTGGAAAGATGGAAAGTATGAAAAGAAATTTCTATGCTTTCATCTGGCATGCAATCTTTTTAGCTATTGCTAGCTCATTTATAGAAATAAATACAGTTATACCTTCTTTAATATTAAAGGCTGGCGGCGGTGAAATATTGCTTGGAATAGTTACTGCTATAACAGTTGGAGTACCTTTATTGGCACAACTGTTTTTTGCTAGTTTTTTAGTTTCAAAAAAAAGAAAAAAGCCATATTTGTTAACAGGTATTTATCTCAGGATATTTTCGTTATTAGCAATAGGTTTGATTTTAATTTCAAGTATACCTGATAAAATGTTATTGGCATTAATAATTATAATTATTTCTATATTTTCATTTAGTGGCGTTTTTGCTGGAGTGAGTTACACTGATCTATTGGGAAAATCAATTCCAACAAAAGAAATTCAAAGAAAATTTATGAGTTATAGACAGATATCCCGCAGCTTTTTTGCTTTAATAAGTGCATTTCTGGCAAAATATATATTAAACACGTTAAATTATCCTAAGAATTATTCGAATATGTTTTTAATTGCATCATTTTCACTTTTTATAGCTTCTTTAGGTTTTTGGTTGATAAAAGAAAAGGAAATTGATACAAATAAGAAATTTCCTTCTTTTATAGAAGTGGTAAAAAATATACCAGAAATTTTATCTAAGGACAGAAATTTATTGAATTATGTGATTTTTAGTAATTTAACTGGATTTGGCCTTATTATTATACCTTTTTATATTTTGCTTGCAAAAAATTCATTTCCAGATGCAAAAAATATGATAGGAAATTTTTTATTATTGCAAATGATAGGAATAGTTCTTGCAAGTATTGTCTGGGGAAAAATCCTGCATAAGAAAGGGTATAAACACGTATTGTTTTTTTGTTCGGTTATGGGGATAGTTCTTCCTATATTATCATTGTTTTTAAGTAAAACAACACCTTATATATATTCTATGATTTTTTTGATATCAGGGTTTACATTGAGTGCAAGACAGATGAGTTTTGAAGGCGTTTTAATTGAAATTAGTACTCATGAAAACAGAGCTTTATATGTTGGTATTTCTGGAGCGTTAAATATAGTCACAGCTATCTTGCCTTTAATTATAGGTACAATAATTAAATATTTAGGTTTTAATTTGGTAATGCCTTTTGTAAGCGCGATGATAATAATTAGCTTATATTTCTTGGTTAAAATTGAATTGCATACTTAGAAATATAATAATACCCTTTTATAAAAGTTATAAAAGGGTATTAATTTTTGACTTTTTTTATCACATATATATTCAATTGACAGATAAATGTTTATATGATATAATAAAGAAGAAGAAATTTTTAATTATATGTGAATATTATAACTTTTTTGGAGGTGATTATATGAAGTATGATATTATTGTAATTGGTGGAAGTGCCGCAGGTTTAATTGCTGCTATGACATCAAGGAAGCTATACAAAGATAAAAGTATTTTAGTTATAAAAAAATTAGAAAAGGAATTAGTTCCATGTGGTATTCCTTATATTTTTCACACTTTAGGTAGTGTTGAAAAGGATTATATGGGAATAGAAGAAAAATTCAAAACTAACAACATTGATTTATTAATCGACGAAGTTATTGATGGTAATACTGATGAAAAAATAATAAAAACAAAGGGCGGAAAAGAATTTGAGTATGATAAATTAATTATTGCAACAGGTTCAACGCCTTTTATTATTCCAATTCCTGGACACAATCTGGAAAATGTAATGACTATTCCGAAAAATTATAAGTATTTAGATAATGTTCATGAAAAGATCAAAAATGCAAAAAATGTAATTATTATTGGTGGAGGTTTTATAGGTGTTGAAGTAGCTGATGAAATAAAAAAATCAGGAAAGAATGTAACCTTAATTGAAGCAAGGGACTACTTATTACCAGCTTCCTTTGATAGTGACTTTGGAGAAATTGCTAAACAAGAAATTGAAGGCGATAATGTAAAAGTGCTTCTAAGTGCTAAAGTTAAAGAAATTGTTGGAGATAATAAGGTTGAAAAAGCTATTTTAGAAAACGGGGAAGAAATTCCTGCTGATGTTGTAATATTAGCAACAGGTTATAAACCTAATACTGAATTGGCAAAAAAATTAGGAATAAAAATTTCAGAATGGGGCTATATAGAGACAGATGATTATATGAGAACTTCTATAAAAGATGTATATGCTGCTGGTGATTGTGTTCAACATAAGGACTATTTTACAGGTAAACCTTCAAGATTAATGTTGGCTTCCGCAGCGGTGTTTGATGCAAGAATAGCTGCTTCTAATTTATATAAATTGAAATTATTAAGAACAAATAAAGGATCATTAAATGCATATTCTACAATGATTGGAAGTAAAGCCTTTGCTGCCGCAGGCATAACAGAAGCTGTTGCTAAAGCAGAAGGTTTTGATGTCATTATAGGAAGAGCAGAGGTTGTTGATAGGCACCCAGGTAAGTTTGCTGATGCTTCCAAAATTATAATGAAATTGATATTCTCAAAAGAATGCGGTTTGCTATTAGGTGCTCAAATTGTTGGCGGAAAAAGTGTTGGAGAAATAATAAATATTATTAGTTTAGCAATACAAAAAGAAGTAAACGTAAAAGACCTTCTTACAATGCAAATTGGGACACACCCATTATTGACAGCTGCTCCTACTGTTTATCCTCTTGCAGTTGCTGCTGAACAAGCATTAGCTCAAATGTAATTCTAGAATTAAAACTGCCAGGAATCTGGCAGTTTTTTAGTTCGTGCATAAAATTACACAAATTATTTAAAGGTAATACAAAAAATTTATTAATTATTTTGTTTCAAGGGAAGGAGTAAAATCCATTTGCTCTATTTTTTTAGAAAAAACTATAACATCCAGTATTATCAATAAACTTATAGCTAAAAATATCCAATGCACTTCAACTCTATCTACAATCATTCCAATTACAAGCATTCCAAGTGGCGTTGCAGCTTGAAATATTACCCCTAATGCTGAAAATATTTTTGATCTGTTTTCATTAGGTATAATTCGTTGAAAATATACGCTTATGGGTGTATTTATAAAAGCATTTGTTATCCCCATTAACATTAGCAACGCACCAACCACAAGAAATATACTCCATATACTATTAAATTTACTTAAAAAACGCGGAATCAAAACAACGGCTATTAGTAAATTTAAAAATACCATACCATAAATTCCATTTCTAAATAATTTTTTGCTTTCTCTTTTTGAAAAAAATACTGCCAGTAATATATTACCTACTAAAATCCCCAGAGTCCACATCATTTCAAGAAGCCCATATTGTTGGGGTGAGAATCCTATCACTTCTCTAAATGTATAAGGGAACAATACTGCAAACATTGGATTAAACAATAAATTCAAAAAAATTGCCATAAGAATTAAATTTTTTAAAACATAATTATTGAAAATATAGCTCATTGATTCTTTAAGATCATTAAATATTATTTTTGCATTTATTTCTGCAGTTAAAGTGCTTGTTTTCCTATATTTTATAAACATTTCACTAAATGCTGATAATATAAAAGAAATCCCATTTAAAATAAAAACCCATTGCATTCCAAAAAGACCATAAATAACCCCGCCTAAAACAGGACCCATTATCATTGAAGCACTACTAATACTTTCTGTTACAGAATTAGCTTTCATTAAATCTGATTTAGAAACAAGGTCAGGAAGCATTGCGCTTGTAGCCGCTCCAAAAAAACTATCAAGAATAGATATTAAAACCTGCGTGATAAATAATACAATTAAATTTATTTTTCCAATATATGTCATATATGCAAGAAATAATATAATTATTCCCCTGACATAATCCATTGAAACCATAATATTTTTTCTGTTATATCTATCGCCAAGTACTCCGGCAAATGGGGCAATTATTAAAGCTGGTATCATGCTTATCATTGCAAATAATCCCATTTTAGTTCCAGAACCTGTTAAATCCAATATAAATAAAGGCATTGCTACCATTTGAATACCACTACCAACTAAGGATACCATTCTTCCAATAACATAAAGTAAAAAATTTCTTTTTTGTATTTTATTCATAAATAATCACATCCCTAAATTTGATATCTTTTCATTTCAATTAAAATATCCTTTAGATTTTCCATTTCTTCAAATCCTTCATAATACGATTTAATTCTTCTTTTTCTATTCTTCAATTCTCTCTTTTCAAACATAACTTCACCTCCTAAAATTGATATCTTTTCATTTCAAGTAAAACTTTTTCTAAATTCACCATTTCATTAAATCCTTCATAATACGATTTTGTTTTTTTAAATTTCATATGATCACCCCCGAAAAATTTTTATTCATACTTTTAGTTTTTTAAAATTTTTAAAGTAAGATTTTAAATTTCGAATATATTATATCAAATTTTTTAAATGTTGTCAAGTGCCATTTTGATTTTTTGATTTTAAAATATATTTTTTATAAAATCATTCTCTATAAGTTCAATATATTTAATTCTAAACTTAATAATTTCAAATAGGTAGTATAATATAAACTGTGTAAAAATAAAAAAAGGTAGAGAAAAATAAAAAGAAAGTGAAAAAGAAAAGAACGATTTTTAGTGGAAGAATAGCAATGCCAAGAAAAAGGAAAGAAGAAAATGAAAAAATTCTTGGTAATGTTGATAGAGAATTCATATATACCAAGCTCCAAGTCTTGAGGTTGCTGAGGCTGCACTTGTAGAATTTGAAAAAATGGGGCAAAACTCA
>NZ_LBFB01000019.1:0-44622 GCF_013363285.1 Marinitoga sp. 1154
GTAGGATAGAAATAAAAGATATAAAATCATTATTATTCTATCTTGGGTTTATGACATTTGAAAAAGAAGGATTAAGGACATATTTAAAAATACCAAATTATTCAATGAAAAAAATATTCTCAGAATATTTCACAGAATACATAGAAGAAAGGCTAACAGAATATATAGACACAGATGAAATAGAAAATGCAATAATAACGATATTAGAAGACGGAGAAATAGAACCATTTGCAAAAGAAATAGAAAGCCTACTGAACAAAATGGACAACAGAATATTCATGGGATTAGATGAAAAATACATAAAAGCAATAATGTATAGTTATTTAGTATTAACGCCATATGCAATGGTAAAAATGGAATATCCAGTAGAAAATGGGTATATAGACATAGCAATGTTCAAAAGATATGAAGAAGTGCCATATGAAGCGATAATAGAAGTAAAATACATAAAACAAAAAGAATACACAGAAGAAAAATTAAAAATGAAAATAAAACAGGCAAAAGAACAAATAGAAAAATACAAGAAATCATATGCGTATTCACCCCTTACAAAATTTGGACAAAAAATAAGAAAGTGATATCATAAAATTTACGATGTCCAAAAAGTAAAGTCGCTCAAACAATACATCGTGTATTGTTTCGCGGCATTACATCCATGTAATTTTGACGGCTTCCATTCACCCTTAGATTTTTTTGGATAAAAAATCTAAGGGGAAAAGATTTATAATTATATAATAAAAATCTTTTATCCTATACCCGCGGTAGCGTGTAAGGGCAATCTTCGAGCCTTCATTTCATTTTAGACTTTTTAGACATGCTAATATTTTATAGAAAACAAAAATTTAAACAAATAGCCCAGCGTATCAGAGCAATAGCTCAAAAAATTTTTATAAAATCAAAATTATTTAAACCAATACCCGAAGTTATGGTTATGAATGTAGTTTCTATTTTTGTATATTTTGAAAAATTACCTGTCATGAAAAAAGATTAATAAAAATATCTCCAAGAAATATTTCAGGAGAAAGAAATACTCGTTGAATTTATTAACATGCATCAATATTGATAAAAATGCCGGAATTTCCAGCATTTTTATTATTTTACCTTTGATGGACTTTCAAAATCTGTTTTTATAAAATATATGTTTATTTTTATATAAAATTATATTTATTTAGAAGTTTTTTCTATATAATGTTCATAATTAAGATCTATATAATTAAATGATTTTTTTATCTTTTTCGCCCAATCTAATGTTATTGGATGTTCTATTCTTGATGATATCATTGTTTCCAAACCCAAACTTTCAGCAACTTTTAAATACTCAGAAGTTTTTAATAATCCCCCAAATTTTGTAATTTCAAATACCAATCCTGTAGAAATATCTTTTAATCTTATTATATCCTGAAGTGTTTTAAAGGATTCATCCCAAAAAACAGGATATTTCGTCAAAAGGTCTTTTACTGCAAATTCACTCCCGACAGGTATTTGAATCAATTTTAAAAACGGCATGTTCTATCCATTCTTTCTTTAAATATTTTAATATACTTCTTTCCTGCCAATAATATACGTCTCTTTTTCTATTCATAAATTCTCCTCCGTTTGTGTTCAAAAAAAATTTTTCTAATCAATTATATGTTATGATTATTATACCATAAATAAAATGAGGCTTTCGCCTCATTTTATTATTATTATATTAATTAAAATTCTGCTTTTGCAGATATGAATAAATAATAATTTTCAAAATCCATATCAAAATCATGCCCTATTTTAAGTTCTGCAAGAACATTACTATTAATAAATTCGACTCCAATTTTATAACCTAAATTATTTGAATTATCATAATACATATCTGTTAAAATATTTATATTTTCTAAAATTGGTAAATTTAGGCCACCTATTAAAAAATATGTATTTTCAGATATATTATAATTTCCGCTTATTTCTAAAAGTGATGTTATCTTTGAATAAAACTCTATATTCTTATTTACAAGAGTATAAATACCTTCGATATATAAATTATCATTAATAAAATCTGCTTTTAAATATTCCAAAGAATCTGAATATTTACCTTCAATACCAACATTCAAAGTTTCCGCTCTTATATATAAATTCATTGTAGTTTCATCAGTTGCAGGTAAATATCCTAAATAAATATATGTATTTTCAAAACCTACCTTTGCAGTAGTGAAATACTTTAATTCATTATTTTCAGAATAAATATCAACAACAACATCAGCTACTCTTAATTTAATACCACCATAAAATCCTGTTTTATTATATTCAATATTGGTTTCATAAAATTTCCATAAAGTATTAGCTGATGAATTATTGAATAATCCAAAAACAAATCTATTATTCTCCCATCTTACTTTTAATGACTCTAATCTAAATTGCCACGAACTGTTATCTGCGATCAAATTAGTTTCAAATTTCATACCTGATTTTTCAGGATTTATTTTTAAATTAAAAACATGACTTAAAGTTGGCGTTTTCAATGAATATGTGTCGGTATCTATCTTTGATTTTAAATCGAAGACATATGATCCACTTATAATACCAGATTCTTGTTTAGTTGCTTTTTTTATTTTTAACTCGCCATTTTCTAAAACTAATGAAAATGCACCATTTTTCCCACCAAACCCATCTGGTGCATAGTCTGGAGCTTCTGGATCTTCTTTCCAATCAGTTCCATTTATTACAAATTTATATTGATAGTCACCTGGTGAAAGTTTCAATGTTATCCTCCATATACCACCTTTTATTTTTTTCATTTGCAATGCTGTAGAATCCCAATTATTGAAACTACCAGCTAAATATACAGAAGAAGCTGTTAAATCCTTATACTCAAAAACTACAACACCTTTATACACATATACCTTAGAAAAAGACACTATTGATAATATAATTAAAAATGCTGTTAATAATACTTTTTTCATTAAACACACCTCCTAAAAGCCTGTTTTAACTGTTAAAGATAATTGTTTTTTAAACTCTTTTGACGCACCGAAATTTCCATCACCAATCCCTAATAATAATTCCATATTAGAAAAGCCTGTATATTTTGCTTCTAAATACATAGTTTTATATCTCTCTATTACTCCATATATATACATGCCTTTTCCAAATAGATTTAAATTCCCAAATGATTTTGATAATGTCCCATATAACACCTCGGAAAAACCTCCACCGTATACTGTTGAATTTTCTATATTTACATCTCTATTCCCAAAAATATAGGATATATCATAATAATAACCTAATAAATTCCCTTTTAAATTTGAAGAAAATGAGAAATCACCATATTTCTTGATATTAGTCCAATCATCTTCTATTCCTTTTTTATATACAGATAAATTCAACTTACCAAATAGTGGTAAATCAAATGGTAAGTTTATTGTCCATTCCAGATCGTTTAAATTATATTTATCATTCACAACAGGTATTCCTATGTAAAGATAATTATAGTTATTATAATTAAAATAACCTTTTAATTGACTTAGAGAAAAATTTTCAACAGAAATCTTGTTATTTTTAAAATAATAATCAAAATCAAAATTAATCCCTACTTTGTTTAAGGTTAACTCATTTCTAATATTATTATAAAAACTATCCGGCAGATATGTTTTATTAAAAGCCGGTGCTAAATATTTTAGAAATATTGCATTACTAATTCTACCTAAATTTACTCTATTACCCCAAAAAAGAAGATAATTATCTTCTAAATAAAACTTATCTTTATCATATGAATAACCAAATTCACCAAAAAATTGTGTTTTACCTAAATTTAAATTGTAATCATAAAACCTCCAGTTTATATAATTATATTTTGTGTAATATTCTTTCGAGTAAATAAAGCTATAATAAAAGTTTCCTAAAGGAATTCCTCTAATATGTGAAATAAAAAATGATGATGATCCTCCATCTTTTTTAAATAAAAAATTTTCTGTGTTTCCTATTGGAAGATCATATTTTAATACTAATCCATCGACCGCCCCTATTTTTTCATTATTAAACGCATTTATCCAATCAGTTGTATTAACACTTTTTTTCTTCCATAACGTTTTAAATAAGTTACTCCCGAATTTAAAATCAAATTCACCATCTGTAATATAATATTTATCATCATCACCTTTATTCAAATTTAAACTACCGGAAAAATCCGAACCGTCCGGTTTAATATACAAATCTAATTTTAACCCATTTTCATAAAACTGTGCGGGAGATGATTCCATGGTGTATGTCCATGAAGTTTCAAAATTTCCATTGATTTGTGTATTTGATAGTCCCATTATTGCTAATAGTAAAAAAATTAATACTATTATTTTTTTCATTGAGAATCACCAACCTTAATTTCTTCAATTTCCACATAACTAATTAGAGAATAAAATTTAATCTTAAATCCTGTCACATTATTTTTAAAAGTATATTTTTGATTTTGAGATGAATCAGAATATACTTCACCATTATATATCATTTGCCATGGCATCCAAGTTGTCGAAACAGGAATTTTATATTCTATATTATCTCCTTTGTTATATGAAGAATTAATAGTTATTTCAAAGTAATCACCCATATTATTCATTTGTTTTGGAGTCCAATTGTTAAAAGTACCTGCTGCGTACCAGTTCATATTTAATTTTGTATCATCTCCTACTCCTACGGCTTTTCCCGCTTCTAATTTATCCAGATTTAGATATACTGTAATCTGATTTTGAGTTACTGCTGATTTTAATATTGGAATAGAATCTGAAACAATATTACCGTCACTTTTTACATAATATACCTTATAATATCCAATATTAAACTTATTTCCATTATTATCAATTTCATTAAATATTATATTTGATGCATCGATAGTTGCTTTATATAATTTCAAATTTTCATCGTATGTAAATTTACTATTTTCTATCAATGTTTTATCATCTGTTTGTAACCAATTATTCCCGTCGTATCCTACATATATACCTTCAGGAACAGATAAATCAAGAACTTTCATTAAACAACCTGAAAATAAAAAAACAGAAAAAAATAACAGTATCAATACTTTTTTCAAAAACATCACCTCCATTTACTTTAAAAAAACCCACCCCAAATTTGAGGTGGGGATATTAATCATGAAATATTCTATTGTATTGTATATTCTACCATATTAATAATTGTTAAAGGTACATTCCAATCCCAATTTTCAGGATAAGGATTATTTGGAATTGTATCTGGTGACGAAGAACCATCTCCTCCTACTATTGTTCCAACAAATTTAAATTTGTCTCCTTTAGTCAAACCAAAATCAGATAATTTAATTTTAACTTCCATAACCGGATCAGCATTAATTTTTTGATCTATTTTTCCAGATATATCTGTTTTTGTTTCTGTCCCTTCGACAATCCACAGTTGCGGATCTCCATGTTCCCAAGCGGCTACAAAACCATGAATTGGTGTTCCATCTTGAGTTTGAATTGCTCGTGGCCAACTTCCGAAATTCATGTCTGTTGCTCCACCAGTAGCACCATCTACAGAAAAATATATAATAAAACCATTGCTTGAAGCTTTATATTTTGCTCCTATATATAAGTATTTATCATCATTTGCAACACCTATCCAATTTACGTCATTGTCTGATCCCCATTTGCTATCATCTGTAGCCTCATCAAGAACTGTCTTTGTTGCATAATCTGTCCAATCTGATAAATCCCCATCTATAATTATTTGTCCAGGTGCTGCTATATCATTTTCATCTCTCGGAACAACTTTTAATTGATCATAATTATACATTACAACTCCAGTAATATTATAAGTTATATCAGTACTGAATTCTGTTGTCGTATAATTTTTTACAACAATTGTTGCACCATTTGATTCAAAAGTAGCATTATTATATCCATCATCTATATTTTTACATACACCTTCAAATTTTACTAATTTTCCATAATAATCCCAATTGTCAGCTATTTCAACCCCGCTTATGTCTACGGGGATTATTTCTACATTTGATTTCAAAACAGTTACAGAAGCTGTATCGTTTAAATTATATTTATATACATTATTAATTGAATTTATGAAATGACTTACCGATCCTTCAACATATACTAAATCACCTATATTCAAATTAGCAATATTAGCAGGCTTGTATATTTCAATTCCTTTTGTCTCATCTTGAATAAATACATATGTGCTATATTTATAGTTCACAATACCAATAGAGGAAGCATCATGTGTTCCATTTACATCTATATCATTAACAACTTCGGAGATTGATTTAATTTCGTCTAAAGGTTCAACAATTAATTTTGAAAAATGTGGATCAAATTTTATTCTCGCTCCCATTGTATAATTTCCAGAGGTAAATGCTAAAGTATTTCCACCCGTTCCATAGTAATGATTTTCACTAAATATAAATGGTCCATTGTCCCAATTATTAACTCCTACACCAATTTTGAATTCAAGCGGATTTCCAGGTCCAAAAATTGTTTTTGTAGATTTTTCTGTTGTATAACTTCCATCTGTCATTTCAACAAAGTTCCACCCTGTTGGAATTCCAACAAAATATATTGGAGAAGCATCTTTTGTATTATCTCCCATTACTCCTGCTATTGTTTTATGATCAGTTGTTGTGTCTGCCGATGGATCAAAATAGAATATTACCTTATCCATATTTTTAACAACATTTGGATCTATTGGAACACTCGGATCAAACTCTCCAAATCCACCATATGCAATTGAACTATCCCCAGTTATTTGAACAACTTTCCACCACCATACTTTTTCATTATTAGTTGGTGCTGGAACATTATCTATTAAATCTGATCCAGCAATTTCTAATTTATATGTTCCATCGTTTTGCTGTGAAAATTTCCAGTCAGGAATTAAATCAAATTTAAATCCATCTTCACTATTAGAAAAATAAAGATAATAACCATCTTCTAATTTCGTTGGTTCTTCCGGTTTTGGGAAACATCCTACTAAAAATAAAGATAATAATACAACAATGCTAAAAAAAATAAAAATCTTTTTCATAACTTCCCCCTCCTGCTTTTTAGAATTTTCTGTTATATTTATATTGCAACTATATTATACAACTTTACTTTTAAGCAAGAAATGCGAAAAAAAGTTATTATATATAATTTTATTATATTATTTATAATTATTTAATATTAACAGCAAAATTCTTAAAAAAAATAAGGAATCCTTTGGATCCCTTACTTAGAAGTTTTTTCTATATAATGATTAAAATCAAGGTCTATATAATTGAAAGATTTTTTAATTTTATTCGCCCAATTTAATGTAATAGGATGTTCTATTCTTGACGAAATCATCGTTTCCAAACCTAAACTTTCAGCAACTTTCAAATACTCAGAAGTTTTTAATAATCCACCAAATTTTGTAATTTCAAATACTAATCCTGTAGAAATATTTTTTAATCTTATTATATCTTGAAGTGTTTTAAAGGATTCATCCCAAAAAACGGAGTATTTCGCCAAAAAGTCTTTTACTGCAAATTCACTCCCGACAGGTAATGGTTGTTCTATTGCTACTACGTCAAGGCCTTTAAATACATCAAGTATTTTTTTTACTTCGTAGTGGTTAAACATACCTTTAAAATCTATCCATATTTTGTATTTATCAATATTTGCTTTTAATATCTCTAATTCTTCTAAAGATATTTTTTCAATGAATTCAATTTTAATTATTAATGCATCTATTAATTCATCATAAATGGCATATCCCATATCATTATAAACATATAATTTTTTCATCTCTTCGTTTAAATCTTTTTTTGAAAAAAGTATTTTTGACAAATCTAAATTTTTAGAATTTAGGATATAATCAGCAATAGCAATTTCAACGGCTGTTTTTGATGACATATCAAATTTAACTATATTACTCATTACTTTTTCAAAGTCTGCATAATTGTTCAAATCTTCCCATTCTTCGGTTAATTTTCTCATCTTCTCAATTATAGCCATTGTTGTTTTGTATGTTTCACCAAAATCAGAATTTGGCGTTCCAGCACCTATACCAATTATTCCACTTGAATTTATTTTGAAAACCGCATGTTCTATCCATTCTTTCTTTAAATATTTTAATATACTTCTTTCCTGCCAATAATATACATCTCTTTTTCTATTCATGATATTCCTCCTGATTTTAAGTATTTATAATTTATAGTAATTAAAAAAATATTTAAGTATTTATACTTTTTTCTGATATAATAAATATATAATATTAAAATAAATATATGAGATATGGGGGTTAATATTATGACAAACAGGCATAAAATCATTTTCCCATTATTATTTATATCTATGTTATTGATAATAGGGATGGGATTGTTTTTTTCTATTAACTATTATAATATAAATTTAAGCAAAGCGCAAGACTATATTAAAAGTGAGAATTCTGTTGTTGCTACATTCATCGATGATTATTTTACAGAATTAATTCATTTTGCAGAAACATTTGCAAAAGATAAAGATTTTATCAATGCTGGATTTTCTAAAAAAAGCGAGGAGAAAGTTTTAGAAATATTGAAAAATTACAAGAATTCAAATAAAAATATCGCTTACATTTATACTGGTTATAAAAACAAAAAATTAGTTATTAACGATTGGGAAGTACCTGAAGAATATGATCCAACAATTAGACCATGGTATATTGAAGGTATTAAAAATCCTAAAAGTGTATATATCGGAACACCTTATAAAGAATATAAAACAAAAATATGGTTAATCTCTACAGGAAAAGCTTTAATTAACGAGAAAAATGAAGTAGTTGGTGTCTTATCTATAGATTGCTCTCTTAGTGATTTTGTAAACTTAATAAACTCCGAATTAAGTTACAAAACAGGACAAACTTTTGTTATTAATGACAAAGGAACTATAATTCTACACAAAAATATAGAAAATATAAACAAAAAATTTGAATATATTCATTTCGTCGGATCAAAAGGAATTATAAAAGATAATATTAATAATAAGAGCTATTACATAGCTTATACTAAATTAAATTCCTCTGGATGGTATATTGTTACTATGGTAGAGAAAGCTGAAGTCATGTCACCTATATATAAAGGCGTAATTTCTTATTCAATTATATCTATTTCTTTACTTTTATCTTTTGTTATATTACAAAGTATATTAATATCTAATTTCAGGTTAAAAAAGTTGGTTGAAGAAAGAACAAAAGAATTAGAACAAAAAAACAAAAGAATTATGGACAGCATTTTATATGCTAAAAATATTCAAAATTCTATATTACCATCTGAAAAAATTCTAAAAAACAAATTCAAAGATTTTTTTATACTATGGAAACCTTCAAATATTGTAGGTGGCGATTTTTATTGGTATAAAGAAAGAAATGATGGTTCATTCTATATTGCAGTAGTTGATTGTACTGGTCATGGGGTGCCTGGAGCTTTGATGACAATGACTGCAAATTCTATATTAAACAGAATTATAGACGATACAAATTTAGTTAGTCCTTCAGATATACTTCAAAAATTAAATATTTTATTTAAAAATGCTATTAACTCTTATAATAATGATTATAGATATGATGATGGAATGGAAATAGGACTTTGTTATATTTCGAATAACAAATTAACATATAGTGGTGCTGGTATATCTTTGTATTATACAAAAGATAATAAAACCATAAGAGTAAAAGGAGATAATAAGGGTATTGGATATAAAAGGTCTAAAACTGATTATATCTTTAGTGAACATATTATTGAAATTGAAAGTAACACGAATTTTTATATAACTTCTGATGGATATGAAGATCAAAATAATCCCGAAGGAAAAAGGTTAGGCAGAAAAAATTTTGTTAATTTATTAAATAACATTTATAAAGAGCCGATGGATAAACAGAAAGAAGAAATTGAAAAATTTCTGAAAAATTATATGAAAAATGAAGAACAAAGAGATGACATTACTGTTATAGGTTTCAAATTATAGGTGGTGATATTATTTATTTAAAAAAAGAATTTGAAATTATAAAAAAGGCTGAGAATACTTTAAAGAAAAATCCTTCTTATGATTCTTTAAAAATGGCTTATAAATTTTTGTTAGAAGAATATAAAAAGATTCTTGATGAATATTATAAATTAATTAGTATTGCAGATATTCAAGATAACTATCTTTTTGAGTTAAAGAAGAAGTTGGAAAGAAAAAATATTTATTTAAAAAATTTATCTGAAAAGGATAAATTAACTGGATTGTATAACAGATTAAAATTTGATGAAATTATTAACTATCAAATTGATTTGTATAAAAGAGAAGGAAGAAAATTTTCTTTAATTATGATGGATTTAGATAATTTTAAAGAAATTAATGATACTTTTGGTCATAATATAGGTGATAAAATTTTAATGGAATTTTCAAACATATTAAGAAAAAATTTGAGAAAAATCGACTTTGTTTTCAGATGGGGAGGAGACGAATTTTTAATAATCTTGCCTAATACTAACTTAAAATCTGCTATAAAAGTGGCTCATAAACTAAAAAAAATTATTTTATTAGATAAAAATTTAAAAAACATAACCGCAAGTATTGGATTAACTGTTTATAATGGAGAAAACATCGACGAAACAATAAATATAGCTGATACTGCATTATATAATTCAAAAAATTCTGGAAGAAATAAAATATTTTTCTATCAAAGGGGGGAGTTTTTTGAATCCGAAAAACATTCTTGAAATTAAAGATCAAATTCGAAAAAATAATATTATTATGAGTTTTATAGGGCCATTTTCTCAAGGTATAATAGAAGAAATTGGAAGAGCATTGAGGGAATATATAAAAAATGATAAAAATCATAACACATCTTCTAACAATATTTTTTCTGTATTTATTGAACAAAGTCAAAACATTAAAAACTATGAACGAATTTTATCTAAAAAAGAAATCAATCATGTATTTTTAGAATCAATAATATTAATTGGAAAAAACGAACAAAACTATTTTATCAGTTCTGGAAATATAGTAAAAAAAGAGGATATACAAAATCTTAAAGAGCGTATAGATGAGATAAATTCTTTAAGTAAAGATGAAATTAAGTTATTATATAAAAAACGATTAAGAGAAAATTTTAAAAGCAAAACCGGCGGCGCTGGCTTGGGATTTCTTGAAATGGCTAAAAGGGCTTCAAATAAATTTGAATATGATTTTATTAAACTAGATAATAATTATTATTATTTTATTCTAATAATAACGGTTTAAATAGGAGGTATTAAAATGGAAAAATTAATTATTAAACCAACTAAATCTACACCAGAAATAATATTTGATCCTGAAAAAAACATCTTATCTATTAAAGGTGAATCATATCCAGAAAATTCCTTTGATTTTTATAATCCTATATTTGAATGGTTAGAAAATTATATAAATAATTTAGATACTGAAACAGAAGTTATTTTTAATTTTGATATTAGTTATTTAAATACCAGTAGCACAAAATCAATTATGTTTATATTAGATATTTTAGAAGAAGCTTATAACAAGAATAAAAATGTGAAAATTAATTGGTATTATGATGAAGATAATGAATTTTCTTATGAAATAGCGGAAAATTTCATGGAAGATTTAACCATACCCTTTACACTAATAAAAAAATAGTGAGATTATTCTCCCAAAGAGGTGTTTTAATGGACAGCATCTTTTCAAATGAATATAAGAAATTAGAAAATCATAAAAATTTTTTAAAAAATAATAGTTTTTCTGTGGAGAATTTAATTGATAAATATGAATGTTTGATCAAAGATTATGAGCACTTATTGAGTCAAACAAAAAAGATTTCTAAGATAAGCGATATTAATCATATGATTTTAATAGAAATGAAAAAAAGATTAAGATTATTATTGGATAATTCGGATGAAGGATTTTTAATGTTTGGAAAAGATTTCTTGATTCATAATGAATATAGCAAGGAATGTTTAAATATTTTTGAAACAGAAGATATTTCAAAAAGAAATATTTTAGAATTATTATATAATACAGATTATGAAATTGAAAAAAAAATATTATCACATATTTTTGAAAATGATGAAAAGGATGATGTATATTTAGAATTATTGCCAAGTGAAGTTAAGATAAATAATAAAATATTAAAAGTAAAATATAAGATTATTTATTTAGACTCTGTAAAAAGGGTTATGTGCATAATACAAGACATTACGGAAAAAAAAGAATTAGAAGAAAAAATAGAAAATGAAAAAAATAATACGAAAATGTTATTAAATGTTGTAATGAATAGAGATATTATAAAAAAGAATATAGAGGATTATATTAGATATGTTACAAAACAGGTATATAATGATATATCTGTATATTCAATTCAAGATTTTATTATGAATTTTTATAAAAATATACATACTTATAAAGGGTTGTTTCTGCAATGGCACTTTATAAAAACCGGAAAAAAATTAGATAAACTTGAAAACGAATTAGATTTATTAAAAAAATCAAACATAGAAGATAAAAATAAAGTAATAACCTTTATAAAAGACAGAAAGCTAAAAACTTTTCTAAATGAAGAATTGAATTTTATCAATAGTGTTTTAGGAAAAGATTTTCTAAAAAACGAAATGATCTGGATAGATAAAAATAAAATAATAAATTTGGAAAAATATATTGAAAATATTTTACCAGAAAAATATTCTCAATTAATATTGGTAGAAATAAAAAAACTTTATTTCAAAGATATAAAAGATGTGTTAGATGTATATAAAAAGTATACCTTTGAATTAGCAGAGAAATTTGAAAAAAAGATTAATTCGTTTGAAATCGATTCTAACTTGTTTATAGATATTGAAAATTATTATGACTTTATAAAGTCATTAATTCATATATTTAGAAATATTGTCATACATGGCATAGAAAGACCAGAGGAAAGACTTATTTTAAATAAAACACCAGGTGGTAATATTAAATGTAAAGTATATGAGAAAGAAAATATTATTCATATTATAATATCAGATGATGGAAAAGGAATTAAAAATATAGATAAAATATTCGAATATGGCTATACATCAAAATATGAATCAAATATATACGCTGGTAAAGGAATTGGGTTATATTCCGTAAAAAATGAAGTTGAAATTTTAAAAGGTAAAATTTCCGTTTATTCCGAACCAAATAAAGGTACAACTTTTAACATCGCAATTCCCAGGAGGTAACTATGTCAAAAATATTGATTATTGAAGATAATATAAATATTAGAAATGTTTTAAAAAAGTATTTAAAAGAATTAGGACATGAAATTGTTGGAGAATTTGATGATATATTCGGTATTGTCAACAAATGCCAAAAACTAAAACCAGATATTATAACCCTAGATTTGTACTTAAAAAATACCGATGGAATAAACGCTATAAAACTTTTAAAAAAAACATACCCTAATTTAAAAATAATTGTTATAAGCGTTTCTAATAAAAAAACAGAAATATTTAAAGCATTGAATTATGGAGCTGATTATTTTATAATTAAACCAGTAGATAAAGAAAAATTAAAGAAAGCTTTCGAGAAAATTCAAATATCTCAAAGCAAAATTTCTAAAATTAGGAGATTGTATAAAAGAGAAGAAGAAAATATTTTGGACGTAAAAAATTTTAATAGTACTCTAACAATTTATATAAAAAAACCATTAAATGGCAAAACCATAGAAAAAATTAATAAAGTTGTAGATGGATTATTAATAATTAAACCTTTAAAAATTGTATTTAGCTATTTTGATGAAGATGAAAGCGTAGGAAAAATAGAGAAATCATTAAATGATATTATAATAAAAATTAGAAATCATGGTGGAATTGTAGAAATTGAAAAATAGTTGAAGGGAGCACAAAATGAGTGAATTTAATAATTTAGGTAAGTTATTCGAAAGTAAGATTAAAGATTTAAGAGAGGTGCCTGTAGACACCTTTGCATATATTGGAGATGCTGTAATTAATTTATATTTTATAAATTATATTATAGATACTGGTAGAAAAAAAGCAGGTAAGTTACATAATGAAAGTAAAAATTATGTTAGTGCAAAAGCACAAGCTAAAATAGTTGATAATATTTTAAATTCTTTCAACGAAGAAGAAAAAAATATATATAAAAGAGGACTTAATTCAAAAGGCGCTAAAAAGCGTGGAAATGATTTAGAATATAGAAAAGCAACTGCATTTGAAACTGTTGTTGGATATCTGTTTTTAAAAAAAGATTATACAAGATTAAATGAAATTTTAGAAAGTTCTAAAAACGTATTAGGGGAGAGAAAATAATGTATGTATATGGCAGAAATGTATTAAAAGAAATTATAAATGCGCATTATCCTGTAAAAAATATTTATTTTACCGATAGTAAAAAAACAGATAAAACATTTAAAGAATTAATTGAATTGACCAAAAAACATAAATATTCATTCTCTTTTGCACCTGATAATGTTCTACAAAAAATGGTTAATGTTTCAAAACATCAAGGTGTTGTAATAGATATTGGAAAAGAATTTAAATATGTTGATGAAACTATTCTGAATAATTTAAGAGAAAACGCTACAATTGTAATCTTGGATCAAATTCAGGATCCTCATAATTTCGGCGCCATTATTAGATCTTCTCTCGCTGCTGATGCTGATTTAATAGTTATTCCTAAGGATAACTCCGTTGAAGTAACCTCAACTGTTATTAAAGTTTCAGTAGGGTTGGCTTTTAGAATTCCTATTTTAAAAGTAACTAATATTTCAAGATTTATTGAGACTATTAAAAAACACGGGTTTTGGGTATATGGTGCTGACATGAGTCATAATATATACTATGAAACAAATTTAACTGGAAATGTTGCTATTGTTATGGGAAATGAAGGAAGTGGTATTAGAGAAAAGATTAAATCAAAATGTGATGCTTTAATTTCTATTCCAATGGCAAACAATGTTGATTCATTAAATGTATCTGTTAGTGCAGGTATTATATTATTTGAAATTTTCAGACAGAAAAGCAGGTGATTTTTATGGCTATTGTTAAATTACCCGAATCGGTAATAATGAAAATCGCTGCTGGTGAAGTAGTTACCGGAACTTTTGCTGTTGTAAAAGAACTATTTGAAAACGCCATTGATGCCTATGCTGATAAAATTACTGTTGAAATAAAAGATGGTGGAAAAACATATATTAGAATTACAGATAATGGTGTAGGAATGTCTGAAGAGGAAATATTACTGGCTGTTCAACCACATACTACAAGTAAAATAAAAGACGTTAATGATTTATATAACATTCATACATACGGATTTAGAGGCGAAGCTTTAGCTGCTATTTCAAGAGTTTCAAGAATGAAAATAACATCTAAGAGAAAAACTGATGATATAGCTACAAGTGTTGAATTTGTGGGCGGGGAACCTATCAACTCTAAAAAAATAGCAGCTTCCAATGGCACAACAATAGAAGTGAGAGATTTATTTTTCAATTTACCTGCAAGAAGGAAATTTTTAAAATCTCCTGCTGTAGAAAGCAGGATGGTTACTGAAATTATTGAAAAATTCATACTGGCATCTAAAGTTGGTATTGATTATATAAAAGATAATAGAGTAGTATATTCTGTATCAAAAGATATCCCTTTAATTGAGAAAATAAATACTATATTTCCAGAAACAAACAAAGAAGATTTCTTTGAAATAAACCTTGAAGAAAAATGGTTTAAAATTAAAGGTTATATCTCACATCCAAGAGTAACAAGAAATAATAGAACTGCACAGGTATTTTTTATAAACAATAGATATATCCGTTCTGGAGAATTATTTGCAGTATTTGAAGCGGGTTATGGTGAAATGCTTGAATCAAGACGTCATCCATATGGAATTATATTTTTTGAAATCGATCCAAAAGAGGTGGATGTTAACGTTCATCCTCAAAAACTTGAGGTAAAAATTTCTGAGTCAAGAATTATTTATAATAGATTTAAAAAAATTATACGTGAGATGCTTATAAAAGAAACAAGATTTAAAATGTCTATTGACATTGAAAAAAGTAAAATTAAGCAAAATACTACCGATCATATAAGTTTAGAACGAGATTTAGATAAAAAAATAAATAATAATAATTCTTTTATTAAAGGAAACTCATACAATCAAATTCCAACAATATCAGAAAAAGAAGAAAAATATAATACATTTTTAATTAAAAAGAAAAAAGATAATAGAATAAATTTACATATTCAAAATGAAAAAAAGGTTAATAATTTCAAAGAAAAAAATACGCTAAAAAATCTTATTAATAGTAATATCATAAATAATATAAAACCGATTGAATCCAAAAAAGAAAAAACACCGAACTTAGACTACTATAAAATAATAGGCGTTGTTGCCAGTAGATATATAATCCTGGAGTTAAAGGATTCTATTCATTTTGTAGATTTTCATGCTGCGCATGAAAGGGTGTTATATGAAGATTTAAAAAAGGAATTTTTTGAAAATGGAAATATAACAACACAGATGGTAATGTTACCAATAGAACTAAATCTTGATGCAGTTAGAAAAGATATTTTGGAAGAACATATCGAAAAATTAAGAAAATTGGGATTTGAAATAACAAAAAATAGCGATGAATACTTTATTATGGGATTTCCATCCAATTTAAGAATAAATGATCCTCAAGCAACGATAATTGAAATACTTGATGAGTTACGACTTGAAGGTATAGAATCTTTAGACAAGGTATTTGACCATGCAATAGCCACAATGGCATGCAGAGCAGCGGTAAAAACCGGTGATGACCCTGTAGGGCTTGAAAAATTAGTTTCAAAAATTATTGAATATAATATCTTAACTTGTCCTCATGGAAGACCTATTTCAATGGAACTTTCTTTTAAGAAATTGGATGAATTTTTTGAACGTAGTTGACAATAGCAAAAAAATATAGTATAATATGAAAAAATCTTATAGGTGGTGTAACATATGATTATAATATTATCAATAAAATTAAATAATTTCAATAATAATAATATCAACCAGCGTTGGTGTAACGCGAGGTAGCTCGTTTTATATACAATCACCGGCGCTGGATGTTTTCATACCAGCGCCGGTTTTTTATTTAAATATAAAATAATTGAAAAACATATTACGGAGAGGGAGAGATTCTTATAAATTTAATTTTTTGAAGGGAGAGGGTATTATGACTAAAAAAACTATTGAAAGTAGGGAAAGAAAGGTTGACACTGTTGAATTGGTAAAAGAATATTTAGAAAATTCTGTTTTTAAAGACGCTACATTAATCCAACATGAAATTTTGAAAAGTATCAGACATGCACTGGATGAAAAAGGATTTGTGGAGTTGCTACCTGTTACTGTTTCTCCAATAACAGATCCACTAAACCATCCGCATTTTGAAGCTGAATTTGAATATTATGGTCAAAAATATTCAGTTACTAAATCTATGATATTGCACAAACAGGTTGCTGTTCTAGTTCATAAGAAAATTTATATAGTCTCACCAAATGTAAGACTTGAAACCGAAGATAAGATGGATTCTGGAAGACATTTATTTGATTTTGTTCAAATTGATATGGAAATGTTGGAGGCAAGCAGAGAAGAAGTTTTTGATGTAATGGAAGATGCTATTATTTATACAATCAAAAATATAAGAAAAAAATTCCCGGAAATAATTAGAAAATATCATCCATCATTAAAAACACCTTCTAAACCTTTTAAACGTTATACTGTTAAAGAACTAAAAGAGAAATATGGTGAAGATGATTATGAAAAAATTGCTTCTTTAAATGCTGATGAGCCATTTTGGATGATTGACATTCCTCTATTAGAAAGAGAATTTTATGATAAGCAGGACCCTGAAAGACCTGATGTTTTACTTGATTTTGATTTAATTTATCCAGAAGGTTTTGAAGAAGCTGTTTCAGGTGGAGAAAGGGAACATGAATATGAACAGATATTAAAAAGAATGAAATTGAAAAATACACCACCCGAACAATTTGAAGATTATTTAAAAGTAGCAAAAGCTGGCATATTAAAGCATTCTGCTGGATGCGGCATTGGAATAGAAAGATTTACAAGATGGATACTTTCACTTGACCATGTGGAGAAAACGAGACTATTTGCCAAAACACCTGGAAAACACTCAATATAATAAAAGGGGCATTAGCCCCTTTTATTATATTGAAATTATTATTAATTTTATATTTTTGTAATTTTGCTTTTTATTTACTCACTATAATAAAGGTGCATGTAAATGTACCTTTATTATATGTTATATCTTGAATTTGTTTATTAAATTCATCAATGATTTGGATAATTTATTTCCTTCTTCTGCATTTTCATTAACCTGTCTGGAACTTTCATTTTGTTGTTCTATCGCATTTACCATATATTTAACCTGATCAGATATTTCGGATATCACTTTTGATATTCTATCCATAGCAGCAGCCATTTCTTCTGTAGATGCACTTTGTTCTTCTGCAGCAGAAGATAACTCATGTACTTTCATAACCATTTCTTCAACTCTATCATGAATTATTTTAAACTGCGAAACTATATTTTCTGATTCATCATCGATATTTTTAATGACTTTTACTACTTTGTTTGTTGCTTCGTTAGCGCTTAATGCTCCATCTTTTACTGAAATCAATATCTTTGCTATTTCTTCCGTAGATGCTTTACTCTGTTCTGCAAGCTTTCTAATTTCATCAGCAACAACAGCAAATCCTTTTCCAGCTTCACCAGCCCTTGCCGCTTCTATTGCTGCGTTTAGAGCCAACAGATTTGTTTGCTCTGTTATTTGATTTATAGTTTCTACTATATTACCAATATTTTGTACTTTCTCGGCTAATTCATTTACTTTTTCCTGAGTGTTTTGTGATTCTGTTACTGCATTTTCAACTATATCGACTATTTTCTTTACTGATTTCTCACCATTCACTGCAGCTTCTGATGTTTCATTTGCTTTATAGGATAATTCTTCTGCATTTGTAGATATCATTTGAGCAGAACTTGCAATTTCTTCAACCCCAGACGAAACTTCCTCAACAGATGCAGATGCATCTTCTGTATTTGATTCTATAACTTTTGATTGTGAAGCTAAATCTTCTGAAATTGCATTTTGTTCTTCGGATATTGAGGCTAGTGTATTAGAGGATAACGCCAGTTTATCAGATGCATTGTATATTTGTTTCATTGAATCTCGTAAATCACATGCCATTTTGTCCAATGCGCTGGCCATTTGAGCAATTTCATCTTTTCCCTTTATTTTAAAGGCTACTGTTAAATCTCCTTTTCCAAATGATTGGATTTTTTTCATCAATGTTCTTATTGAGGTTATTATGTTCTTTATAATTAACCAACCAAATATAATAGAGATTAAAACTCCTATACCTATTGAAGAGATAACCACTATTAACGCCTGTTTCACTTTTGAAACTGTTTCTTCACCTTTATGAAGAGCTTCTGTTTTATTATAAGCAACTATTTTTTTCAACACATTTGCCGTTTCCTCAAACAAAGGAAGATTAATATTTAAACTTTGATCTGCCATTTGCTCTTTTAATTGTAAAGCTTCATCTGCTATTTGATTTATTGTTTCAAAAGTTTCGAATATATTTTCTAAATACGGTATAAGAGAATTATTATATACTCTCTGCATTAATGCTATCTGTTTTTCATTCTTCTTTTTTATAACATTGTTTATAGTTTTGGCTGTTTTTAAAAATCCTTCATTATATTTTTTCATATCACTTAACATATCAATTAAATAATCATTTTCTGTTTTATAAGAATCTAACCATTTACCAAAAGCACTATTTCTTGGATTCAACTCTTCGTTAAAAGGCTCTTTTTCAAGGATTGCTTTTTCAATTATCCAGGCCAGTCTATACAATTCGCTTTCATATGTTTTTATATCAAGTTTTAAAGATTTCGGATCCAATATTTTTGTTTCATCTAATTGTTTTGATAAGTTCATAAATTTTGTATGTTCTTTTTTCCATATACTTAATTTGTTTTTATAGTCTTTCCAGTATTTTGATTCTTCTACAGACAGATTAAAACTTTCATATTCTTTAATTAACTGATTAATTGAATCCCATATTTCTTTCATTCTTTTGTATTCTTCTTCTCTTAATTTTGCATCAGTCAAACCTAATAAAGTCATTTCAGACTTTTCTATAGATGTTTGAAGCTGATGTATTGACAATATTTTTTGAACTTTAGGTAAGTTTTTATTGGCAATATCTAAAACATAGTTTTTTATATTATTTGTAGACAGCAACCCTAAAACTCCTATTATTATTGCAATTACTACTATTACCGAAAATCCAGAAATTATTTTAGCCTTTAAGCTCATATAATCATCACCTCCAATGTTGTGTACAGTATTATATCAATAATATACTAAAAAATCAAAAACCAATTTTAAACATATATTGACAAGTACATATAAATAATGACAATCTATGTCAAAAATTTATTTAAAATTTTATAATTTTATTTTACTGTATATTTTTAATTATTTTTAATATTCTATCTTTGATATTTATTTAGGAAAATTTCTTTCTTTAAAGAATGATAAATTGAAAGATTATTCCATGGAGGGATTCTATGAAAAAAGTTCTATATATAGTGATAATTATATTATTATTCATATTTTCATCCTGTTTAAAACCTGTTGAATCAAAATTTAAAATAGTTGTAGAAATCTCCTTTTCAGCACAAACAAAGACTGTGATAAATAAGGATATAAATGATGCAACAGGTGAAATTATATTAAGAATAGATTCTCCCCTTGCAAATATTGGACAGGCTTATTTAAAAATAATAAATACTGAAAACACTGAGAATATCAAAACTATTAATTTAAATCCTTTGAATCAAAACACTTTATCTGGCACATATAAATTAACAGAGCCAGGAAAATATGAAATAATTGGTATTTTTAATATCGGTGGAGAAGAACATACAAGTAAAAATAAATTATATATTAATGTTTATGATTATAAAAAAGAATTAGAACCTTCTTTAAAATTCAAAAATGTAGAGGATGGGAGTTTTATTGAGAATAACGAATATTATCCATATAGAAATTATTCCATAATTGTATCCATTGATCCGAAAATTATATATAGCAGTGATTTTTCATACAAAATATTCTTGGATAATTCTTTAATTGAAAATGGTACTTTAAAAAACAAAACTTTTGAATCAACACCAATATTTTTAAAAAAGAAAAATCACATTGTCTCTGTTGAAGTATATGACACAACGAATAATGGGTTTGGAAGAACAACGGTGGAACTAAATCCTAAAAATATAGATACTTCTTTTAATTTAATAACAAAAATTCATAAAAATGATTTCAATGGGCCAATTATAACAAATAATTCAACTTTGTCAACTATTGATCCAATATATATTGTGATGGATATAAAAGAAAATTATGATTTACCAGCATCCTATCTTTTTAATATATCCAATGGTGATAATGAAATAACCCAAGTTACTACCGAAAAAAAACAATTCAAATATGGTCCAATATATTTGAATGATGGTATTAATAATTTAAATATAATCGCTAAAAATTTAATTTCAAAAGATTCAACTGAAAATAATTATACATTTAATGTGGAAAAGATCGAAGAATTTTCTGCTACTCTTAATATATATAAAAAAGATTATCTTGATAATGAAATAAAAATAGATGATAAATCGTTATTAACTGATAAGGATCCTATTTTTTTCAAAGTGTTAGTTAATAAAAATTATGATTTTTCAAATGATTTAAATTATAAATTTTTATTGAAAAAAGATGGTATTGATTATAAAAAACTGGATATAACAACTAATAGTACTATTTTAGAAACAGAAAAGATGCTTTTAAATTCTGGAAATTATGAACTCGAATTAACAATAACAAAATCCGATACGAGTTTTTCAAAAAAATTTTATAAGACCTTTAAAGTTTCTAAATCTATTAATAATTTTAACTTAAATTTTTCTTTAATACAGAAAAATTCAGATGCAAGCACTACTTTATATTATTTACCTGAAAAAATTATCGTTGATCCAGAGTCCACCAGATTAAATGATTTTGATGTGAATTTTGATATAAAATCGGAATATTCATATCCAGCAACCTATGTATATTCTATTTATATTAATAATAATGAATTGTTTAAATCAAATCCTGTTCAAACGAGAACATTTAAATATACCTCTTATGAATTTCCAGAAGGGCATAATTATATTCAACTTAAAGTTAAAGATATAGATAGTAATTATTCTGTAACCAAAGATTTTGAAGTTTTGGTGAAAGAGAAAAATCCTCCAAAATTATATAGGATTTCAATTGAAGGTACAGACGTTTTTTCAAAAGAAAATACATATGATTTTTATAATTTAGAAATTAGCAATCCCATCGTTAATCCAAGAATTATTATTGAATTCTATGATGAATCTGAAATAGAACAAAAAGCATCTTTAAATGTTAGCATAAATATTCCTGAAACTGGAACAAATACCATAATAAATATTCCTATTTCAGCCAGTCAAAAAAATAAATTTATAAAATATAGCGGAATACTTGAAAATATAACACTCGATTCTTCTCAAACTTGGACAATAAAAATAGATCCTTCTCAAATTGAAGATGAATTCGGAAATACTCGAGCAAATGCTGCTGAAAGTATACCTTATACTATCAATTTTAAAACCAAATAACATAAACACGGAGGTGTAACTTATGAGGATTTATCACAACATGGAAGCCTTAAATGCATGGCGAACTTTATCCAACGTAAAAGGAAGTATGGGTAAAACTTTAGAAAAACTTTCTTCTGGTTTAAGAATTAATAGAGCTGCTGATGATGCTGCTGGATTGGCTATTTCAGAAAAAATGAGAAACCAGATAAAAGGTCTCGATAAAGCTATTAAAAATGCTCAAGACGCTGTATCAATGATTCAAACTGCTGAAGGTGCGCTTAATGAGGTGCATTCAATATTAAAACGTATGAGAGAATTAGCTGTCCAATCCTCAACAGAAACAAATACCGATGCAGATAGAGATCAATTACAAAATGAATTTCAGGAATTAAGAGATGAAATTAACAGAATTGCAAAAACTACACAGTTTAATACAAAAAACTTATTAGATGGTTCAATTAAAGGAACAAGAACAGCTGAAGCTAAAATTGTTGCTCCAGGTTCCGCTCACTTCGCAGTTGGAGCATATTCATCAAACATCACAACAAGTGGTAACTTTATTATTGAAGTTGGACAATTTAGAGGTGGCGCAACATCACAATTAGATATAAAAATTTCAAGAATTGATTCAAATGGAGTTGCTCAGGTTACAATTGCAAATGTAACTTTATCCGGTTCAAGAATAGCTGTTACATTAAGTGGGGGGTCAGCAACTATTGGTATTACATGGGATTCAAACCAAATTGCTAAAATAAATGATTATGGTGGAACTCTGGCTTCGGGAACCAAAGTTGATGGTGGTTCTGTAGCTGTATATGGTATTGTTACGTCAAATGTCGATCCTATAAAATTCCATATTGGTGCAAATGAAGGTCAGATTATTACTTTAGGTTTTGAAAGTATGAAGGCAGATGATTTGGGGATTTCCTCTAATGTAAAGATAAGTTCACAAAGTGATGCAGAATTTGCAATTAGCGCTCTCGACGCTGCAGTATATAGAGTATCTGCATTTAGAGCAAAATTAGGGGCTTCTCAGAATAGGTTGGAACATACTATTAAGAACTTAGGAGTTGCTCAGGAAAACTTAACGGCTGCTGAAAGTCGTATTAGAGATGCTGATATGGCTAAAGAAATGGCCGAATACACAAAACAACAAATTTTATTACAATCAGGTACTGCTATGCTTTCTCAAGCTAATCAATTACCTCAACAGGTTACACAATTACTTAGATAAAAATTCCGGCAAAAGCCGGAATTTTATTTTTTTTATTTATTTTTTAAAATCTTCTCAACATTGATTATCAAAACAATTTCATTTTCTAAAGAAAAAGTGTTTTCAACAAAATAAAATTCCTGCATTTCATCTCCAACATCATTTAACGCCATTTGTTCTACGGGGATTACATCAATAATTTTATTCGTAAAAAAACCATAATTTTTCTTTTCAAATTCAAAATTTATTATAATATTATCTTTATTGTATTCTTGGAATTTTTCACTTAATAATCTATTTAAATCAATTAATGTAATAGGTTGATTATTTTGGGTTACCACTCCTACAATAAATTCTGGAGTATTTGGCAAATCCTTTTTTTCAGAAGCAGGAATAAACTCTTTTATATTATCTGTTTTTAATGCATAAGTTATCTCATCTGCTTTAAAAACAACATAATATTCAATTTTCTCTTTTAAAAGTATTACTTTTTTTAATTCTTTAAACGGATTCTTCTTCATTAGTTTCACTTCCTGATTCTTCCTTTTTTTCTATGGCTTCTAATTTTTTAAATATATCTTCAAGGTTTTTTGGTGTTTTTCTTGAAATAAACATTTTCTTTAACTCATCATAATTTTTTTCTATATCTTTAAAATTATCTACTATACTATCCATAATATTTTTATTTTTATTTATGATAAGCTTTAATAAATTAAGTGCATTTTTTACCTGAGCAGATGATATAGAATATTCTTTAATAAAATTTTCTATATCATTATAGCTTGTAGAAACAGTTCTAATTTCAGAAATATTTAAATCTATGGTTTTAAATAATTCATCTAATGTATTTTTATATTCATTTAAATCTTCAATGATATGAAAAATATGAGAATGTGTTTTTGAATTATATTCTTTTAGTACATAAGACATATCTCTCATATCCGATGCAATTACTGCAAATGTTAATGAATTTTTCTCTTTTGATGCTTCTAAAGCGGCATTTAAAGATAATATTTCTGCTCTAAAAGATAATTCACTTACTTTTTCAGAAATATCTGTTATTTTAGAAATCAATTCATTGAAATAAGGAATTTTAGCCTTTGATTTTAATAGATTATGACGCAATTTTTCGAGCTCTTTATCATAAGAATTCAATTTGCTTTTAAAATTATCGGAAACCTTTTGTGAATCATATACAGATTGTGATATTGCTTCAAAAGTTTTTGAAAGCTTTTCAATAGTATTGTTTTCTTCATTTATCCTTGATACTTCTTCCTGAATTAAAGCACTTGTTTTATTTATATTATTTTCCAGATTATTAATCTGTCTGGAAAAACTATTAAATTGTTCTTTTAAATTTACCATTGTTAGCTGCAAGTTATCCGAAAAATCAACAAACATGGGTTCTCTTACATTTATTGTAGAATCAAAGTTCATTTCATTTATTTTTTTCAATTCTGTTTTCATTATATCAATTGATTTATAAAATCTTTTTTTCAATATAATATGATTAAAAAGTATTTCCAAAAAGCTCAGGAATAAAAACAACCCTAATCCAATTAAATAATATTTTGTAAAGGATGGAAATATAAGTTTTTTTTCAACATAAAACCCCATTTTCCAGTTTATATAATCGATTTTGCTTACAAAAAGCAAATAATCTTTTTTATTTTTACTTATTTTCATGAAACCATCTGAATTTTTTAAATCTCTTATTATATTATCTCGAAAATTCTTGGCAAATGTACTGGAATTAATACTTCCATCATTGTTAACACTAAAATAACTACCAAGATTATCTACAAAAAATATTTCCCCTTTTTTCTTAAATTTAAAAGCATTTGTACTTAAAAATAATTCTTTTAAGTTTAGCGAACCGCCAAAAATGTATTTTTTACCATTTTCATAGTGTTCAACTGCAATTATTATAGCAGTATTTCCAGATATTTTAGAAGTGAAAATATCACTAATTGCCCATTTTTTATTATTGGTATATATTTCTTGAAAATATCTATATCGCGAAATATTTGTAAATATATTTGAACTTGAAATACTTTCTCCATCAGAATTTGCTATGAAAAATTCCTCGAATTCTGGAAATTCTTTTAATTTGCTTTTTAAATATTGTAGTATATTGGATGTTTTAGTGGAATTATAAGAAATTTGTTTTGGCATTAATTTTAATTTTTCTACTTCATTTTCAAAATATAGAGAAATATAATCTCCTTTACTTTCTAAATTATTCATTATACTTTCTGTAATAGGGTTAGAAATATTTTCCCCCAGATCAAATTGAAAAAAATAAATTATAACAATTATTAAAATCCCTAAAATAGAAATAGATACTAAATTCAACAGCCCCTTCATAGATATTCTAAACATTTATATCCTCCTATCCCAAAATAATATTATCAATTAACCTTGCTTTTCCAACAAAAGCAGCTACTGCAATGAGAACTTTATCAGAAATATTTTCAACATTTTCAAGAGTATATTCATCAACAATCTCAATATAATCAACCTTTACTAAAGGATATTCATTAAAAATTTTTTGCATTTCAGTTTTAATTTTTTTGGCACTTTTTTCACCGTTTTCATATAATTCTTTTGCTTTTTTTAATGATTTATTCAACGCAAGTGCCTGTATTCTCTCTTCTTTACTTAAATAGATATTTCTTGAACTCATTGCTAATCCATCATGTTCCCTGATAATAGGCATTTCAATCATCTGGACATCCATATTTAAATCATTAACCATCTTTCTTAAAACTCTAAATTGCTGAGCATCCTTCTGACCAAAATATGCTCTGGTAGGTCTTACAATATTAAACAATTTAGAAACAATAGTTGTTACACCCTTAAAATGTCCAGGTCTTGATTTTCCACAAAGAACTTTTGTCAATTTTATTTCCTCAACATAAGTTGAATAATTTTCTGGATACATTTCTTCCACAGATGGATGAAAAATGTAATCCACATTAAATGGTTTTAGCATTTCCATATCTCTTTCCATATCTCTCGGATATCTATCAAAATCTTCATTTGGACCAAATTGTGTTGGATTTACAAAAATACTTACTATAACAATATCATTATCTTTTCTTGCTTGCTCTACAAGAGATAAATGCCCTTTATGCAAATATCCCATAGTTGGAACAAAACCTATAGTTTTACCTTTTTTTATTAACTCATTTCTAATGTTCTTCATTTTATTTATATTATTGATTATTTCCATAAATTTCCCTCCATTCATTTTAAGAAAATCTAACTAAAAGAATTTTACCACATAATGAAATTTTTTCAAAAATAAAAATCTTATAGGTTGTCTAAAAAGTCTCAAATGAAACGAAGGCTCGAAGATTGCCCTTAACACACCTACGGTGGGTTATAGGATAAATAATTTTTATTATATAATTATAAATCTTTTTCCCTTAGATTTTTTATCCTAAAAAATCTAAGCGTGAATGTAAGCCGTCAAAAAAACAGGACGTTTTTTTGAGTGAAGCTTTTTCATGGATGAAAAATCGATGCGACGGCTGAGAATGAATAATTTTAAGGATAAGCAATCGAGCTGCCTGAGTGAATTTGATTTTTTAGACATCGTAAAAATCTCATTTAGCTTTTTATATATGATATTTATAAAAAACTTGAAATTTTATATCATATTAGTGTATAATTTCAAATGGTTATTGTTATAAATATATAAACACAAAAATTATATTATTTTAAAAGGGGGTTACATTTACTATGAGTAAAAAGTTCTCTAAGATTTTTTTTGTAGTTGTATTTATAGTTTTATCGATATTTTTAATTAGTTGTAGTGCTCAAACAGAACAAAAAGTTTCACCAGGTGAAATAAAATCTGAAATTAATGCTACTGATGTGGAGAACGCAGAAAAAACTAGCGAATCTCTTATTGAATTAACCTTTGAAGTAACTTTACCAGAGAATACTCCAGAAGGTGAAAATATTTATATTGTTGGATCGTTTAATGATTGGAATCCAAAAGATGATAATTATCTTTTAAAAAGAAATGGAAATATTGGGACAGTTGTTTTAAATGTTGAAAAGGATACAGAAATTGAATACAAATACACGAGAGGAAATTGGGGGACTGTTGAAAAAGACGAAAACGGTGAAGAAATTGAAAATAGAAAAGTTATTGCTGATGAGACTAAAACTATAAAAGATGTTGTTGGAAGTTGGGCAGATGTTCCAGCCGAAATAAAAACAAAAGCTCAACCAGGTGAAAAAGCAAAAGTTATATTTGAAGTAAATCTTCCACAAAATACACCCATCTCTGATTCTATATATATTGTTGGCAACTTTAACAATTGGGATCCTGGACAGCTTGAAATGGAAAGAAAAGGGAATAAAGCTGTTTATACACTGGATACTGAAGTAGGAAAAAGATTGGAATACAAATATACAAGAGGAAATTGGGATACTGTTGAAAAAGATGAAAATGGCGAAGAAATTTCAAATAGAGTATTAATAGTAACAGATACTGAACAATTGCAAATAGATAAGATTGCTTCATGGAGAGATATTCCACCACAAGAAACTTCAAATTCATCAGAAACACCTGAAGTAAAAAACATTTCTGATGAAGCAATTGAAAACTTTTTATCTTCAATTCCAAAAGGTGATGAGAATAAAGAACCATTAAAAGTTGCTATTGTATGGCATCATCATCAACCATCATATAAAATTCCAGGAAGTTTAAATGCTGAAATGCCATGGGTTAGAGCACATGCTATAAATGATTATCCATATATGGCAGATTTGGTTGACAAATATTTGACTTCTGGAAGTGTTACATTTAATATTACACCAGTCCTTTTGATGCAGTTAATGGATTACGTTAATAATAATGCTAAAGATAAATATTTAGAATTGTCATTAAAAGATACTTTAACTGATGAAGAAAAAGAATTTGTAAAATGGCATTTTTTTGATATAAATCCACAATTTATTGATTCTCACCCAAGATATAAAGAATTAAGAGAAAAAAGAGATAAAAATGAAAAATTTACTTCCCAAGATTGGTTGGATTTAAAAGTGGTATGGAATCTATACTGGATAAATATAGAGTATATAAATTCAGATGAAAAGTTGAAAGCATTAATGGAAAAAGATAGAGATTATACAAAAGAAGATTTGAAATATGTAATATCAAAACAATATGAAATTATGTCTGAAATAGTGGATAAATATAAAAAATTGTGGGATGAAGGAAAGGTAGAAATAACTACAACACCATATTATCATCCAATACTCCCTTTATTGGTTGATATGGGATGGCCTGAAGATGCAAAAGCACAAATCAAAAGAGGTTTAGAATATTTCACAAAAATATTTGGCAAAAAACCAGAAGGTATGTGGCCTTCAGAGCAGGCTGTAAGCACACCTCTTGTCCCTATGTTTGCAGACGATGGAATAAAATGGATAATAACAGATAAACAGATATTACAAAAGGCAGGAATTAATACAGGAGATCCCAAACAATTATATAAACCATATAAAGTAACGGTGGATGGGAAAAGTGTTATAGTATTTTTTAGAGATACCGACTTATCTGATAGAATTGGATTTAAATATTCAAATATGTCAAAAGAAAATGCAATTAAAGACTTTTTGAGTGCCTTGCATAAAATTCAAAAGATGAATGATGTGGGAGATATGGTTGTTACAATTGCTCTTGATGGAGAAAATGCCTGGGAACATTATCCTAATAATGGAAATGATTTTAGAAAACTATTTTATCAGGCTTTATCAAATGATCCGTATATAGAATTGGTAACTCCAGGTGAATATATAGAAAGTTATGATATTAAAGATGAATTAACTCAATTACCAAAAGGTTCATGGGTAGGAGGAAGTTTAGATACATGGTATGGTGAAAAAGAAGAAAATGAAGGATGGGAAAGATTAGCTCAAGCCAGAAAAGTTTTAATGGAAAATAAAGATAAATTAACAGAAAAAGAATTTAAAAAAGCTCTTGACATATTATATGCAGCAGAAGGTAGTGACTGGTTTTGGTGGTATGGAAGTGACCAGGATGCAGGTTCAAATGAAGTATTATTTGATATGCAATTCAAAAAATTATTAATACAGATTTATAGAAAAGTAGGTATTTCAGAAGAAAAAATTCCTGGATATTTATTCATAGCAAATAAGAAACCATCTACTGCTTCAAAAGGAAATATTGGAAAAGTAGAAATTACTTTAGATGGAATTATTGATGAAAAAGAAATGACGAAAAGCGCATATTATTCAGATGATGATTCTGGCGTAATGTACAAAGAAGGGGATTTGATTTCAGGCTTTTATGTAGGAAGGGATAATGCAAACATATATGTAGCTATTGAATTAAAAAAATCTATCGATGATTTAGCGGGAAAATACTACAAACTTGAAATTTATACCGATACTCCAAATGCAAAACGTCTAAATACAAAAACTGCCTATTCAAAATCTGGAGAAAAAATAACTGATCTGGGTTTTGCACTTGCAAAAAGATTTAGTTTTAATATACAAAAGTACCCGGCAAGAAAAGACCTATATTATTATAATGCAAGTGGCACAGAGCGCTGGATGATAGGTGGAAAGGTTCCGGATTTAATAGCAGTTAATGGAAATATAGTAGAATTTAAAATACCATTTGATTTAATTGGAATTAAAAGCGGAGATGAATTCAATCTTGCAGTTGTTATGGCTCATACAGAAAAAAATAACTCTAAAGACGTTGATTTTGCTCCAAATTCAGGTCCTGTCCACATAACAATACCAAAAGAGATTGGTGGAAAATTAATAAAGACCTTTAAGGATCCTGTTGGTGATGAAGATGGTCCGGGTGGATATATTTATCCAAAGGACAATGCTTTTAAACCATTTAAAGGTTTATGGGATATAGAGTGGGTAAAAGTATATGATGCAGATGATTCAATTGTATTCAAATTCAAATTTGGAGAAATGACAAATCCATGGGGAGCTCCAAAAGGTTTTTCACATCAACTAATTAATATATACCTTGATACGAAAAATGGAGGATTAACAAAAACATATAAAGATGGCGCAAGAGTCCAATTTGATAAAAAACATCCATGGGATTATTTTATAAAGGTTGCTGGATGGCCATCATATGGTCAATTGCTTGCTACAGTTGATGGTCAGGAAATTCCAGAAGGTGTTCAGGTGGAAGCTGATCCTGGAGAAAAAATTATAACTGTAATTGTAATGAAAAAATTCCTTGAAATAAAAGATAATAGAATTTATGCATATTTTATGGTTGGTTCTCAGGATGGTTATGGAGCAGATCATTATAGAGCTGTAACTCCAGAAAATACTCAATGGACACTTGGAGGATATCCAGAAAATGCAGGAGATTTTGGACCTTATGTTCTTGATATAATTGTCCCAGAAGGATATGAGCAATATAGTATATTATCCAGTTATACTGACTCAGAATATGCAACATTAATACCAGTAGAAATTGATTTTTAAAAAGCTCTTTATAAAAAGAAACAACCCAGATATCGCGGGTTGTTTCTTTGTTTATATATATTTTTTTATTATTTTCAATAATATATCAAATTCTTCATTCAAATCCAATTCGCCATTAATTATTTCAATATCTCTTTCGGGAAACCAATTTTTTAACCTTAAAAATCCATTTCTAACCTTTTCAAAAAAAGCTTTATTTTCCTTTTCGATCCTATCTTTTTTCTTATTTTTCATTCTCTTAAAAGATGTTTCAACAGATATATCAACAACAATTGTTAAATCCGGGATAATACCATCTAATGCATGTTTATTTATTTCAAAAACTTCTTTCCAACCTAATTCGCGGGCATATCCCTGATATACTATAGATGAGTCTACGAATCTATCTAAAATAATAATTTTTTCCATATTTGGTTTTATTAATTCCTCCACCAATTGTGCTCTACTCGCTGCAAATAACAATGCCTCACTTATATGACATATATTATAATCTCCCAATAACAACTCCCTGATCTTTTCGCCAAGCTCAGTTCCACCTGGTTCTCTGTTCCATATAACATTATATTTTTTCAATTTAAAATATTCTGCTAACTTTTTAGATAAAGTAGATTTTCCAGAACTTTCTATACCTTCAAAAGTTATTAACATAGTTTCCTCCTTTATTCATTGCTATTTTTTAAAAATACTGGTGGATTTATTTTTAAATTCTCTCCCCCGTTTTTTCTTAATATCCCACCTATTAATTGCGCAGTTTTATTTTTATTTCCATATGCAATATATATTTCCTGTAATGAAAACCTGTATTTTTGAGCCATATTTAAAAAGGTTACAAAATATGTGGGATGATATACAAAAATCATTCTTTTTTTATTTTTCAAAGCATAATATGCTGCATAAAAAAACTTTTCAAGATTTTTTTCATTAAAAGTTCTTGCTGTTTTTCTATCATTATATGGGCTTTTTAATGATTTTTCTGAGTAATGGGGTGGATTTGTAATAATACAATCCACAGACTCTCTTTTAACATATTTCGTAATATTGTATATATCGTCATTTATGAAATTTACTCTACTTTCCAAAAAATTTCTCTTTAAATTATTCACAGAATAAATATATGGCTCTTTTTGAATCTCAAAACCTGTTACTTTTATATTATTATAGATTTTAGCTAATGCAATCGAAATACTTCCTATTCCTGATCCAAATTCTAATATTACTTTTTCTGTTTTCAACAATTTTGCTATTTCTAAAAGAAATGTTGTTCCATGTGTTGGTAAATGAAATTTATTTGGAGATTTAAGACTTAATTCTTTAAAAAGGGTTTCAATATCAACTTTCATTTAATCACCACACCTGTATTTGTAGTAAGTGTAGCTATATTTGTTTGAAATAATATACTCCTTGAATAATCCGAAACTTCCATTTTTTCAATGTTTGAATTCATGATCTTTGACCATGAGAATCTGCTCTGTCTTAGATTAGAGGTATTTGTTTTATTTAAGAGAATTTTTGTTAATCCATTTATATTTAAAGTATTAAAATAAGATAAATCAGATTGAAACATATTAACATTTTCAAATGTTAATATGTTAAATGTGCTATCTTTTATATACACTTCTTCTGTATTGTGAAATTTTAAATCACTTTTATATCCCAATGTATTATATAAACAAATTCTGAAATCATTTACAGATAACAAATCTGTACCATCTAAAAATTCGGAATCTTCTAAATAGATTAATTTAGCTTTATTTCCTATTATTTTAACATTATCAAAAATCGTTTTTGAAGCTATGAAAATTCCTCCATCAACAATAATTTCTCCATTCCCGCTAATAAGAGATTTCCCAGCTCCCGGCATAATAAAAAATAAACCTTTTATTATTAATTTTGAATTTGACACAAATTTCAAGACACTTCCAGATTCAACCATAACCACACTTTTTTCTCCAAGTGTAGTTTCTCCCCCTATTAAAAACTCGGAATTTATTTGCGGCAAATATAAATTCTCTTCAGAAGAATCAAGGATATTTCTTACAAGATGAACAAAAGTTCCAGAAAATCTTATCGTTGGTTGAGATGGAAAACTCAATGTTCCGTATTTACTTTTTTTTCTTATCATTGCTATATTAGCATTGGTTAATCTGGCATATGCTGCTTTTGTATCTAATGCCTGTTTCCATCCATACTTATATGGAACTTCAACAATATATGAATCAACATTCGTTTCATAATTCCAACCAAATGTATCAACCGAAAAATCTATTAACTTTGGATTACCTGTTGCAATAGGTAGAATGTTTTTTTCTAATTCAACATTCATCCTTTTTTTACTATAATTTCCACCATTATCAATAACTATTAATGTTGCCTCTTTTGAACCATCCAATAAAACCTCATCTATATTAATTAACGAATATATGTTTTTTCCTGTTTTTAGAATTATTTTCAAATCTTCATCTGGTGTCCAATCGTCTGAAACCTTTATATTTGTTTTTCCAAATAATGATATTTTTAGATTGTTATTCAAAATTTTTGGTTTTTCATCAATATCTGTATTTATTTTAATTATTTTATCTTTTGACTTATTATTATATTTATCCACTGCATATAACTTATATTCAAGTACTCCACTATTTTTTTCTAATGGTATTTTTAAACTTATATTAAATGTATATTTTTTATTGTTCCCTTCCAATATAAATTCTTTTAAATCTGTAGCAGGTGAAGATGCTGTTATATTTAAATTCCCACTTTTAATGTAATAATTAAAAAAAACAATATCTGGAGCAATATTATCAAAATATAAAATTATATATTTTTTATAAATTTCCTTATTATCTACAAATAATTTTATTGTCACCGTATTTTTTCCATTTTTTAAATCGGTAAAATAATATAAATTTCCTTTCTTATTAAAAGTTATTTCATATCCTTGATCATCAAAAAATTTTAATTTGTAATTATCTATATTTGCAGTTATTTTAACGGGAAAAGAAGGTGACACAATGTCACCTTCAATTTTTATCTCTACTCTTTTTTGTGGATAAAAACATGAACTTAATAAAAACAATAATAACAACACAACAATTAAAATGCTATTTTTCATTTATTTCTCCTCATACAAATATTTTAGTATTGGTGAATCAGGTGATAATAATAAAATATTATCTTTAAATGAATCCTTATATATATCTGCTATTCGCTTTAATTCAAAAAATTCTGGACTCGCGTTGTATGCATCTGCATAAATTGCTATAACGCTTGCATCGGCTGTACCACGTATTATCTCAGCATTTTTTTGTGCTTCTGATAATATTATTTTGACTTTTTTATCTGCTTCTGCTTTGATAATTTCTGATTCTCTTTGTCCTTCAGCTCTTATTTGAGCTGCAATTGAATATCTTTCAGCCATCATTCTATTATATACAGATTTGGATATATCTGGAGGCAAATCTGTTCTTTTAACCCTAACATCAACAATCTCAATTCCAAACTGTTTTAAATTCTCACTGCTTCTTTTTGTGATTTCTGTCAACATTTCTTCCCTTTTTTTGGATAATACTTCATTTAATGTATATTTAGCTACTAAATCCCTTACATTTGAATAAACAACATCATCTATTCTTGTTAAGGCCAACTGTACCGATCTCATACTTTCTATAAACGTCTTGGGATCATTTATTCTCCATATAGTGTATGTATCAACTATAACTGTTTTTTTATCAGCTGTAATGATTCTTTCAGGATCTATATCATATAACATAAGCCTTTTTTCAAATTTTACCACATTATCTATAAATGGTGTTTTAAAACTTATACCAGGTTCCGTAACAATTTTTTTAATTTCACCAAATCTAAGTACTACTGCTTGTTGCTCCTGATTAACAATAAATAATGATGTATAAATAAATAATATTACAATAATTGCTATTAAACTCAAAATGATTGATTTTGTTGTTTTTTTCATTTTGTACCACCACCTATCTCAGGTAAGTTAAGTAATTTAAGAGTATTCGGACTATCCACAATAATTTTTTCTTTTGAATTTTGAATCAAATCTTGAATAGCTTCCAGGATAATTCTTTTTTCTGTAATATCTTTAGCTGCTTTATATTCTTTTAACATTGCTTTAAATCTCTTTGCCTCACCAGTTGCTATTGCTACTCTTTCATATGAATAAGCTTCTGCATCTCTTAAAATTTTCTGTGCCTGTCCCTGTGCTTTTGGTATTACATCATTTGCATATCTATTCGCTTCATTTATAAATTTCTCCTTATCCTGCTTCGCACTATTAACATCATCAAAAGCCTTTACAACTTCATCGGGTGGAGCTACTTCCTGCAAATAAACATTTTCTACCTTAATCCCTGCACCATATTCATCCAGTATTTTTTGCACTTTTGCTGCCGTTTCCATCGCAATTCTATCTCTCTCAGAAGTTAAAACATTATCAATTGGATTAATCGCTACCATTTCTCTCAATACGCTTTCCGTGGCAAATTTCACCATATCAAAGCCATTTAAAATTCTAAATGCAAACTTTACTGGATCAGCAATTCTATATTGAACTACAGCTTCAAGACTTACAATGTTTTCATCGCCTGTAATCATCAATGATTCTTCAGTAACGGGCTGATATTCAACTCTTCCTCTGTAATTAACTGTTCTGAATCCGATTTCAATTTTCTTTAATGTTTTAATATCAACAATTCTATGTGATTGAAAGGGGTATGGCAATCTCCAGTGTATTCCTGGTCCTGTTGACGAGGTATATTTTCCAAAAGTCAACACCAATCCCATTTCTGATGGTCCAACCTGATAAATACTGGTACTAAAATAACCCAAAATCAATAACACTACAACCAGCCAAAAAATTCTTTTTAAATAATTCTTTTTTCTTCGAGGTTTTTCTTCTTCAACATCGAAGATTTCGAAATTATCTGTCATACTCCATCCCTCCTATATATTTAAAATCTTTTTTATCACTTTTATATCTTTTGCATGCATTTTATCATCACCTGGTGTTTCTAAGTGCATAGGTATTTTAATTATTTCATTAAAAGAAAAGAAAGTCTTAAAACCGTTTATTCCAATTTCACCTTTACCAATAAATTCATGTCTATCTTTGCCTGCACCCAACGGAAACTTCGAATCATTTAAGTGTATCATTTTTAATTTTTCTAACCCTATATAATTTTCAATTTCACTTAATAAGTTTTCCACACCCTCTTTATCTCTAATATCATAATTTGAATCAAAACCATGACAAGTATCATATGTTATCCCTATTTTATATGGAAAACTACATCTTTTTATTATTTCACCAAGTTGTTTCATATTCCAGCCAATATTTCCACCTTTTTTAGCTACATTTTCAAGTAATATTATTACGTCTGTATTATTCAAATCTTCTAATATTATATCCAGAGCTTTTGCAACTCTATCAAAGCCAAATCCTTCCCCTTCTCCAAGATGCGAACCTGGATGAACATTGAAATGTTTTATTCCAAGAGATATGGTAATTTTCAATTCTTCTTTTATTAAATTTATGGACTTTTGCCAATTTTCATCATTTGGTGTTGCAAGATTAATTAAATAACCAGAATGAACTAACACATCATCAAAAGATATATTAAACTTTTTCATTTGTTTTTTAAATTCCAGTATATCTTCATCTTTAGGATATTTAACTTTCCATGTTCTGGGATTGTGGGAAAATATTTGAAAAGTATTACCATCTATTTCTTTTGTTGCCTGTGGAACATTGTGAAATCCTTTAGATGTACTCATATGCGCCCCGATTTTAAACATTTATTTTACCTTCCTTTATTAACCATTTTGCAAATTTTAAATCGAATTCCGTTGTTATTTTTATATTATATTCTTCTCCTGATATTACTCTCACAAAATTTCCCGCTTTATGAAAAATACTGGCATCATCAGTAAAACCTTTAAGTTCATTCTCAAAATTTGTATATGCTTTATATAACTTTTGAAAATCGAAACATTGAGGAGTTTGATGTAAATATACCTCATTTCTATCCAATATTTTGTCAATTACATTATCAACAACACGAGATAAAGAATTTTTTTCAGATAATGCCAATACAGCAGACCCATACTTTTTGGCTACCTTTATACTCTCATCAATCTTATTTATAGAAATAAAAGGTCTTGCAGCATCGTGAATTGAAACTATAGAAACCTTAAATCCAAATTTATTATATAGAAAATTTAAAGCATTGTATACAGAATTCTGTCTCGACTCCCCCCCCTCTATTATACCACACAATTTGTTAATATTATAACATTCCTTTTTCGTCTCTTCCATATATTTTTCATTAGCAACAACAACAATTTTATCTATTAAATTAGAATCTTCATATTTTTCTAATGTAATTCTTAACAAACTTTTATCTAAAATCTGGTAAAATTGTTTAGGATAAGAAAGGTTTGTCCTTTTACCTTTCCCTGCAGCAACAATAATACCAATATTCATAAAATCACCTCAATTTGTATATTTTATTTTATTATACTATAAATTTATGTTAAAATTATAATTAATAGATTAAGAAAGGAGAGAAAATATGTATTTAATAGGGATTGATTTAGGAGGAACTGAAATAAAAACTGGACTTGTTTCAAAAGCTAAAGGTATCATAAATAAAGTTACTATTCCAACTGAAACAAATAAAGGTATTGAAAAAGTTGTAGAAAATATATTAAAGAGTATAGAAATTGTTGCAGGAGATAACATAAATAAAATAGAAGGAATAGGAATAGGGTCTCCGGGTTCTATCGACAGAGATGCGGGAATTGTCAGATATTCTCCTAATTTACCATTTCATAATTTCAAACTAGCAAAAGTAGTATCTGATACTTTTAAAATACCTGCATTTGTTGAAAATGACGCAAATGCATTTACACTTGGCGAGTGGTATTTTGGTTCTGCACAGGGATTAAAACATTTCGTCGCATTAACTTTAGGCACTGGCATAGGAGGAGGCGTTATTTCGCATGGATTTTTGATTACAGGAAAAGATGGAATCGGGGCTGAATTAGGACATGTTATAATCGATCCAGATGGGCCATTATGTGGTTGTGGCTCAAGAGGTTGTATTGAGGCGATTGCATCAGCTAAAAATACTGCAAGATGGGCAAAAGAATTTTCTATAAAAATACCAAATAATAAAATCGTAGAATTGGCTGGCGATATTGAAAAAATAGAATCAAAACATGTTTTTATGGCTTTAAAAGAAAATGATCCTGTAGCCAAAATGGTTGTTGATAAAATTACTGATGCTCTTGCAAAAGCTATTGCAAATTATGCTCACATATTCAATCCGGAAATGGTTGTAATTGGAGGGGGAATGAGCAAAGCTGGAAGAGACTTACTTAATCCTATAAGAGAAAAAACTAATTTATATTTAATGCCATCTTTCAAAAATACCTTTAAAGTGATGTTGTCTACTCTTGTAGAAGATGCAGGTATTTTAGGTGCGTCTGCAGCAGCAATGTACCATTCAAGATAATAATTAAATTGCCACAAAAGTATAATTAAAACGAGGTGGAGAAATGGAATTTATTAAAAAAATCTTTAATTTTGATAACATAACACAAAAAATTTTTACTATAAATATTCTGGTCTTTGTTATGATGTTCGTATTTGGTGGTGGATTTCGTGCATTTTCAAATGTATATACCTTAATTTTTGCAGGAGCACAATATGGTAAATTAATTACCATATCACATCAATATTTTAGATTTATTACGTCCATGTTCGTTCATGGCGGTTTTCTGCATATAGCCTTTAATATGTATGCATTATATTATCTTGGAAATATTGTTGAAAGGGTATATGGACCTTATAAATTTATAACCATATACCTTGCATCTGGAATTGGCGGCTCATTGCTAACACAGATATTTATGCCAGACGCATTCTCTGTTGGAGCAAGTGGTGCAATATTTGGTTTAATTGGTTTGCTATTTGGGGCAGGTTTCAGAGAAGATACCCCACCTATGATGAAGCCAATGACAGGAACAGCGTTATTACCTGTAATTATAATAAACCTTTTTTTAGGATTTACCTCATCTGGAATAAATAATTTTGCACATATTGGAGGACTAATTACTGGATTTACGTTTGGCTGGCTCACATCTGTTTCAGATACATATACATCATATAAAAAGTGGAAAATATCCGCTTACATCAGTTTAATATTAATATTAATTTCATTTATATGGTTATTAATTTTTGATATTCAATTTATAATAGGGGGTTAAATTATGGAAAAATTATATTTTAAAGTTTCCAGGGATCCCATTTATTCTGAAATCTTTATATATCCTCTGGAAATAGTTATAGCTGACACTCCACTGGTGCAAAGACTAAGATATTTAAGTCAATTGGCTGGTGCGGAATACGTATATCCAAGCGCTACACATACAAGATTTTCACATTCTTTGGGCGTTATGCATATAGCAGGGTTATACGCAAAAAAACTTTTTGAAAATAATCATCAAAAAACACGAATATTAAGGTTAGCAGGATTATTACATGATCTGGGACACGGACCATACAGTCACCAATTTGATGATGTGATTTATAAACGAATGGGACTAAAAGATGGACATGATGAATATAGAAAAAAAATACTCAATACAAAATTAATTGATCAAACATACAATGTATATAAAAAATTAAATGATGCAAGAACAAAAAATGATTTCTTAAAAGATTTGTCATTAACAGTAAAAAAGGAAATAAAAGATGAAGAAGCTGATATAAAAGAAGCTTTGAAACATATTATGAACATGATAAATGAATTATTTGAAGCCGAAAATACTGGCGGAAGCCCGGAATTCAACATAGTTCAGGGGCCTCTTGGAGCAGATAGATTGGATTTTGTTTTAAGAGACTCATACTACGCTGGTACAAGAGATTTTGGAACAGGTGATCTTGATAGAATAATACGAAATGCATTTATAAAAAAAGAAAAAAACAAAGAGAAATTATGTTATAACATAAAGATTATAGATAATATATATACTGTTTTGTTTGCAAGATTCATGATGTATAAAAATGTTTATTTTCATAAAACATCCAGAGCAGCTGACCAAATGATTCAGGAGATATTACGTCTTGCAGATGATATTTTAGACTTAAAATCAAGGGTTAAAGATTTAGATAAATTTACATCATTAACTGATCAAAGAATAATTAATGAAATAGAAATTATATATGAACAGGTATATGAAAAAGGCAAAAACAATTTAATTAATCCCGAATTGATGCAGAAAGCTGATAAAATCGCAAAAGCATATAATCTTGTAAAGAGGTTAAAATCAAGAGATCTGTGGAAATTATTAATAGAGATACCATTTTCAACTACTGGTTTAGATCCTTCAGTAATTAGTGTAAGTGTAGCAGAAAATGTTTTAAAACAATTAAAAAATAATATAGAAGCTGCAATTAATTCCAATATAGATAAAGAAGATAAATTAGAACTTTCCTATATTATGGATAATTTTGAAAATTTATTTGTAATAGACACCCCATATAAACTTGCATTAATGCATCCAAAAGAATTTTTATCAACAGATGTTTCAATTCTTGATTACAATGGGGATATTTTAGGTTTTGATGAAGTATTTGAAAGATATCCTGCTTATAAATTCATGGAGAGTAATTTAATTCAGATATCCAGAATATATTTGACAGAAGATAAACGTGAAATTCTAAAAAGGTTGGATTTAATTCCTAAAGTAGGTGGAATTAATATAACAACAAGATGGTAATAAGGAGGCGTTTTATGAAAAACTTTGACTTTGATTTAGAAAAAGCGAAAAAGATAAATAATAAAATAAATGCTATTATAGAATTTACCAAAATAGACGGGAATAAAGACGGGAAATATTATTCTACACCATTTTTGGTAAAAGATAACATACAGGTAAAAGGAACCAAAAACACCTGTGCATCAAAAATACTTGAAAACTATAATTCAACTTATACAGCAACGGCTGTTGAAAGATTATTAAATGCTGGATTTACAGTTATGGGAAAGACAAATTTAGACGAATTTGCAATGGGAGGGTCAAATGAAACATCAGCATTTGGTGCAGTAAAAAATCCATGGGATTTAAAAAGAATTCCCGGAGGATCCAGCGGTGGTTCAGCTGCGGCAGTAGCAGCAAAAATAGTTCCTTTTGCTTTAGGATCTGATACAGGTGGTTCTGTCAGGCAACCAGCTTCATTTTGTGGTATAGTTGGATTTAAACCTACATATGGAGTTATTTCAAGATATGGATTATCAGCATTTGCATCATCACTGGATCAGATAGGTGTATTGTCAAGAAATGTAGAAAATGCTGCTATTGTAGCAGAAATTATGAGCGGAAGGGATGAAAATGATTCAACTACATTGGATATAAAATGGGATTTAACCTCTAATCTGAATAAAGAAATTGAAGGATTAAAACTTGCAATACCAAAAGAAATATTTGAATTAGAGGGAATAGATAAAAAAGTATTAGATATGTTTAAAGATAATATAAAATCTTTAAAAAATGCTGGAATAATAGTGGAAGAAGTATCTATTCCTCATTTAAAGTATACTGTTTCTATATATTACATTATTGCTCCATCAGAAGCAAGTTCTAACCTTTCAAGGTATGATGGAATAAGATTTGGATTAAGAAAGGAAGAAAAAACCATTAAAACCACATATATGAAAACAAGGGATAATGGGTTTGGAATGGAAGTAAAAAGAAGAATATTCATGGGAGCTTTTACACTAAGTTCAGCATATTATGATGCCTATTATGCAAAAGCAGCTAAAATAAGAAATTTATTGAATAATGACTTTGAAAAGATATTTGAAAACTATGATGCTGTATTAACTCCTACATCACCAATACTACCTCCAAAATTCGGAGAATTAAAATCACCTTTGCAATATTATTTAATGGATTTATTTACAATTCCTGCAAATATGATTGGAGCACCAGCTATTAGCATCCCTTCAGGAAAAATAGACAATTTACCCTTTGGAATTCATCTTATATCAAAACCTATTGAAGATGCTAAATTACTAAGAGCGGCAAAACAGCTTGAAAATATTTTTGGTATACTTGATTTACCGGAGGTGCTTTAAATGAAATACAAAACAACAATAGGACTTGAAATACATACTCAATTATTAACTAAAACAAAAGCATTTTGTTTGTGTTCTGCTAATGCCTTTGAAAGCTCACCTAATACCAATATTTGTCCTGTTTGTACCGGGCAACCTGGCGCATTGCCAATATTTAATGAAGAAGCTTTAAATCTTGGAATAAAGGCTGCATTAGCATTAAATGCAAAAATAAATAAATTTTCACGATTTGATAGAAAAAATTATTTTTATCCAGACCTTCCAAAAGGATATCAAATTACCCAATACTTTTATCCACTTGCAAATAATGGGTATATAGAAGTAGATGGGAAAAAAATACGTATTAGACGTATGCATCTCGAAGAAGATTCTGGGAAAATGTTTCATGAAGGAGAGAATCTGGAAAATGCGTCTTATAGCTATATTGATTATAATAGAAGCGGTATACCTTTAATAGAAATAGTTACAGAACCTGATATTGAATCTCCTGAAGAGGCACGAAAATTCATGGAAAAATTGAGAAATATACTGAGATATGCTGAAATTTCTTCTGGAGATATGGAAAAAGGTGCTTTAAGATGTGATGCAAATATATCAATAACTGATACAGAGAAAAATATACACAGTAATAGAGTTGAAATAAAAAATATAAACTCTTTTAAATTTGTTGAAAAAGCACTTGAATATGAAAGAAAAAGAATTATAGAATTAATGGAAAAAGGTGAAAGAATACCTCAAGAGACAAGAGGCTGGAATTTTTCAACAAGATCAACATTTTCCATGCGTTCAAAAGAAGAAGAAGCGGATTATAGATATTTTCCAGAACCTGATATTCCACCTATTATAATCACAAAAGAAAAAATAGATGAAATTAAAAATATGATGCCAGAAATGATAGATGAAAAATCTGAAAGATTTGTAAAGCAATACAAAATAAAAAAGTATGATGCGGATATTCTTGCCGGAGATAGAGAATTGGCTGAGTACTTTGAAAATGCTGTAAAAAATGTTAAAAATCCACAATTTGTAAGTAATCTGATAATTACAGATTTAATGAGAGAAATGAATAAAAATAATTTTGAGTTAAAGGATGTAAGAATAAAAGCTGAACATTACGAAGAACTTGAAAAATTATTGGATAGCGGAAAAATATCAACTAAAATAGCAAAAGAAATATTTATAGAAATGTTTAAAACTGGAAAAATGCCTTCAGAAATTGTGAATGAAAAGGGATTAGAACAAATTGATGATGATAATATAATTGAAGAAATAGTAAAAAGAGTAATAGAAAATAATCCTAAACAATATCAGCAATATAAAAATGGAAAAACAAAACTTTTAGGATTTTTTGTTGGTCAAATTATGAAAGAAACAAAGGGAAAGGCAAATCCTCAAAAAGCAAATCAAATTGCAAAAAGATTATTAGATGAGTAGTTTTTAAATAATAAATAATTCCCCGTAACGGGGAATTATTTATTATGACATTCTACTAATTCAATTTCGCAATATTGGTATACAAGATTTAAATTTTCCTTTTTTATTTTAAGAATAGTTATTGATTATGTCCTATTTTTTTTCTGTTTTTCAATATTTTTAATCAAAATCAATAACTTAGAAGATCTTTTATTAATAATATCCCATAAATCTTTAATATCATTTTCGTATTTTTTCAGTATATTTAAAACTTCAGGGTTAAAGTGCTGAGGGTTAGTTCTATTATCTCCATTTAATATTATATTTATAGCTTCTTCATGAGAAAATGCACGTTTATATGGTCTTTCTGAACGTAGAGCATCATAAACATCTACAACAGAAACTATTGCTGCACATATTGGAATTTCATCACCTTTTAGTCCATATGGATACCCTTCACCGTTATATTTTTCATGGTGATATATTGCAATGTTCTTTGCTATTTTGAATTTTGGAGAATCTCCAATTAAAACGCCACCATATATTGTATGTTTTTCCATAACTTTCCATTCTTCTTCTGTTAAAGGACCTTTTTTCAATAATATTTCTTTTGGTATCATTATTTTTCCTATATCATGTAAAGGAGCATAATATCTTATTT